>JBMYTY010000123.1:0-5651 GCA_049604855.1 Gammaproteobacteria bacterium
GACTTTTTGAATGAATGATCTGAACGGTTACTGTCTCGATGATCTAGAGATCGGGATGTCGGCCTGCTATTCGCGCACCATCACCGACGCGGACGTGGTCAACTTCGCGGGCGTTTCCGGGGACACAAACCCCATCCACCTGGACGAACAGTTCGCCTCGAGCACGCACTTCAAGACCCGGATCGCCCACGTGATGAACTACGCCAGCTATCTCTACACCATCCTGGGCACCAAGCTCCCCGGCCCCGGAAGCATCTATATCAACCAGCAGATGCAGTTCTGCGCGCCGGTGAAGGTCGGCGAAACCGTCGTTGCCCGTGTTCAGGTCAAGGAGATCGACAACAAAACGGCGCGTGTCATCCTGGACACCACCTGCACCGTGGGTTCACGTGAGGTCATTCGCGGAACGGCCGAACTGCTCGTCCCCCGCCGCCGCCACCGCTACAGCGACCGGCGCTGCTGACGGCCGCCCGGTCTGGCCAGACCCCGATGCCACACCCCGATGTAAAGGGGGGTTGGATATGGCCCGATCAGCTTTCCGGTTTTCCGCCACCGCTTCCCATGGCGGCGGTCATCCACTTCGAAAACAGGTCCATGCCCGCCGCCGAGCCCGCAAGATAAGGCTTGAACAGGGTCAATGGATCGTAGCCGTCCATACCGGCCTCCATCCGTTCCTGGATCTTGCTCATGAGGTTTTCGTTGAACGGTTCCACATCGGGCAGCCCCAACAGCTTGCGCAACTCCGCGGGAGTCAGATCAACGTTCATGGAAATCTTCATGGATGGGACCTCTTCAAGTGCTGCCGTGCAGCATATCAGCGTGTTCACCGCTCCGTCTGCCATGGGCGCGCAGCGCACCCTCGCGCAGCCACCCGAAGGCCGGAGCCATGGCTGATCTACCACCTCCCGCGCTGCGGAATGTCGCCGTCCTGGGCGCCAGCCCCAAGCCTTGGCGCTATGCCCACAAGGCGATGACCCTGCTGCGTGAATACGGCTACCCCGTTCTACCCGTCCACCCGATCCATCGCCAGATCGACGACCATCCGGTCCATCCCACCCTGGCACACATCACCCAGCCCATCGACACACTCACGCTCTACGTGGGCGCCCAACGCCTGGGCGCGGTGATCGAGGACATCGTCCGGGCACGCCCCGGGCGGGTCTTGTTCAACCCCGGCACCGAAAACACGGTATTGGAGAAGCGGCTGCTATGCGCCGACATTCCCTTTGTTCACGGATGCACCCTGGTGATGCTGCGCACGGGCACCTTCTGACCCCGGATGCCCCAAACACCGTGCCTGATGCGCACTCAGCGAATGACGCTGCGCGTCGATTCCGCCTGTAACCAGGCCGAGAATATCTCCAGTGCCCGGTTTCCGCCTTCTTGCGCGGCCACGGCCTCCACGGCTTCAGTGAGCCGCAAACCGGACTTGTAGAGGGTCTTGTAGGCGCGTCGCAATCCGGTGATATCGTCTGACGAAAACCCCTGTCGACGCATACCTTCGACATTGATCCCGTGAGGCTCAGCGGGGTTGCCTGAATAACGAACGAAGGGCGGCACATCCTTGTTGATGAAGGTGGACATGGCGCTGAAGCTATAGGCGCCGATGCGGCAAAACTGGTGGGTGGTGGTGAACGCGCCCAGAATCGCGAAATCTCCGACCGCCACATGCCCGGCAAGGGTCGCGCAATTGGCGAAGATAGTGTTGTCACCGACCACGCAATCATGGGCCACGTGGACATAGGCCATGATCCAGTTGTCGTCCCCGATGGTGGTGACGCCCTTATCCTGCACGGTGCCCCGGTTGAACGTGCAGTATTCCCGGATCGTATTGCGGTCACCGATAACGAGCTCGGTCGCTTCACCGGAATACTTTTTGTCCTGGGGCGCATCACCCAGGGAGGCAAACTGGAAGATCTCGTTGTCTCTGCCGATCCGTGTGCGCCCGGTGATCACCACGTGGGAGGCGACGCGGGTGCCGCGTTCAATGCTGACCTCGGGACCAATGACGCTGTAGGGACCGACATGGACCCCCTCCTCCACTTCCGCCGAGGGGTCAATAATCGCTGTCGGGTGAATCACGCGTCGATGTCCCGCACCGTGCACATCAGGTCAGCCTTGGCGCACAGTTCGCCGTCCACGGTGGCGCGTCCCTCGAACATCCAGATCCCGCGTTTGGTCTTGATGAGGTCCACTTCCAATCGCAACTGGTCGCCCGGCTCCACCGGTCGTTTGAATCGGGCCTTGTCGATGCCGACGAAGTAGTAGACCTGACCGTCCTCCGCACGCGCGCCCAGCGAAGTGAACGCGAGGATGCCCGAGGCCTGGGCCAGGGCTTCGAGAATGAGCACGCCCGGGTAGATGGGTCGCTCAGGGAAGTGACCCTGGAACGGAGCCTCGTTGATGCTCACGTTTTTCATGGCCACGAGTTTCCCCTCCGGGGAGCACTCCACGACCCGATCGACCAGCAGGAACGGGTAGCGATGAGGCAACAAGGCCATGATCTGGTGGATGTCCATGCAGTTGATGCTGGTGGACGCGCCTTTGTCGCTCATGATCTCGTTACTTCATTCTGTTGATGTCGGTACGGTGATGAACTCCACCGCCCGGTGGGCGGCTCCACCACGGCTCGTTGTATCAAGCGCGGGAACCGCTTCCGTGAAGCCCGATCCCGTGATTGGCAACCGGGACAAGGCTCCAACGCGCGCCAATGGTACAGCGAAAGAAAATTTTCGCACCCACGTAGGCCACGTCAGCGGGGGACCGGCGGGAAACCCCGATCGGCCGCCCGGACGGCCGTAACCGGGAGGGTCACTTGGCGCCGGCTTTCTTGAATTCCTCCGCCATCCGGGCGAGGACATTCTGCGTCACGTTAATCCGTGCGCTGGCGAATAGAACGCTGTCATTGGTGACGATCAGATCGAAGCGCTCCTCTTCGCCCAAGGCCTGGATCACTTCCTTGATCTGCTGCTGAAGTGCGGCAAGTTCCTGGTTTCGACGCAGGTTCAGATCTTCTCGAAACTCTTCCTGGAGACGCTTCAGATCCCGGCGCGAAGAATGGATCTCCCGCTCATGACGACGACGTTCCGCATCGCTGAGCACGGCGCCATCGCGATCAAGCGACTCCTGCAGGGCCTGAAGCTTGGTTCTGGCCGCCGCGATTTCGTCCTCTCGCGCCGCGAATTCTTTCTCGAGGCGTTCACTGGCGGCCGTGCTCTGCGGAGCGTGCTTGAGGATGACCGGAGCATTCACGAAGCCCACTTTCAAAGGCCCCTTGGCAATGGCCGCCGGTTCGGGTGTACCCACCCCCGCGCCCTGGGCGTTCGCGTTTGCCACGGCAAACAGGGCAAACGCGGCAAGGGGCAGTATGCGAAGACATCTGAACAATTTCATCGAGGCTCGTCCTCCTGAATGTCCGCGCATCCGCCCCCCATGCGTCGGGTCGGGCGACCGCCAATCAACGGTGATGCCGTCAGCCCAATGGCCGCTGCCCTAATGTGATGTCCGGGACACATCAGAAATCAACACCCAGGGTGAACTGGAAGCGCTGCTCGTTATCGCCGTCCTTGGTGTTCAGGGCCTCGGCCAGGGAGAAGCTGATCGGACCAACAGGGGTGAACCACTTGAGCGCGACACCCACGGAACTGCGCAGGTCATCGGCCTCCCAGTCATCGATGCTGTCGTACACGGAACCGATGTCGTAGAACAGCGCCGGTCGCAAGGTATCGGCCGTATCCTTGAACGGGCTGGGGAAGATCAGCTCGATGTTACCCACGGTACGGAACGAGCCACCGAAGGGATCGCCACTGGAATCGCGGGGTCCGATGGTGTTCGACTTGAAACCACGCACCGAACTCACACCACCCGCGTAGAAGTGCCGGAAGAAGGGCAGCCCGCTGGAGTCCCCGTATCCATCGCCATAGGCCACATCACCGCGCAGTGAAAGCACCATCCGGCGCGGCAACTCGAACAAGGTCTTGTTGCGATAGCTGAGGGTGTAGAAGGTCAGGTCACTTCCGGGTACGACCACGTCGGTTCCGATACGCTGATAGGTGCCCTTGGTGGCGAACACCGCGTTGTTGCGGGTGTCACGTGACCACCCGAGCCCGGCCGTGCCCAGCAGGTAGCTGTCGCCCTCGGTGGCCAGGAAGTTGCGCACCTCGTTGGAGGCGGTGGCCCCCGGGGTGACGTCGATGGCGGAGGCCGTCAGGGTGGTGCTGATCTCATCGTACTCATTCAACGGCAGACCGAAGCGAACGGAGCCTTCCAGGGTGTCGAAGGTGTAGTCCGAGACGTTGGCGTTGGAGGCGTCGGTTTCCTTGTAGCGCAGGGTGAACCCGCGGCTGACACCATCGATGGTGTAGTAGGGATCGTTGAACGAGAAGGTATAGGTGGTGTTGACGTCACTGGTATTGACCGACGCCGAGAACCGTTTACCCGTGCCCAGGAAGTTTTCCTGGCTGATGCTGGCATTGAAGACAATGCCCTGACTTTGCGAGAAGCCAATGCCCGCGAGGAGGTTGCCCGACGGCAATTCCGCCACCCGATAGGTGATATCCATCTGGTCGCCGGTACCCGGGACCGGCTCGGTCTCCATGTCGACGGTCTGGAAGTAACCCAGCTGCTGCAGACGCTCCTTGGAGCGTTTGACACTCTGTCCTTCGTACCAGGAGGCTTCCATCTGGCGCATCTCCCGACGCAGGACCTCGTCTCGGGTCTTGGTGTTGCCACGCATATTGATCCTTCGCACGTAGACCCGTTTTCCGGGGTCGACGAAGAAGGTCAGCGTGACGGTCTTGCCCTCCTCGTCCACGTCGGGAATGGCGTTGACGTTGGCAAAGGCATAGCCCTCGTCGCCGAGCCGGTCTCCGATCGCCTCGGTGGTTCCCACCACGTCCCTGCGGGAGAAGGGCTCGCCCTGGATCACTTTCACCAGATCGAACAACCGGTCTTCGGGAAGTACCAGATCCCCGGCGAGCTTGATCTCCTTGACCGTATACACATCGCCTTCATCCACGTTCACGGTAACGAAGATGTCCTGCTTGTCCGGCGTGATGGAAACCTGGGTCGATCGTACGTCGAACTTCATGTAACCCCGGTCCAGGTAGTAGGAACGGATGGCTTCCAGGTCACCGGTCAGTTTCGGCTTGGAGTACTTGTCGGCGTCGCTGAAGAAGCTGTACCAGGGCGGCAGCCCCAACTCCATCAGGTCGAGCAGGTCGTCCGGATCAAAAGCGTTCACTCCGATCAGATCGATGCGCTTGATGCGAGCGACGGAGCCCTCGGAAATATCGATGCGCAGACCCACCCGATTTCGCGATAAGGGAGTGCGTGTCGTATCGATCCGCACGGAATACTTGCCGCGCGCGAAATACTGTCGCTCCAGTTCCTGCTCGACGCGGTCCAGGATCGAGCGGTCGAACACGGCGCCCTCGACGAGGCCGATCTGCTTGAGGGCTTCACGCAGGGGCTCTTCGTCGATCTCCTTGTTGCCGATGATTTCGATCTCGGCGATGGACGGACGCTCATCGACACTGACGACGAGCACATCGCCCTCGCGCTCGATACGTACATCCTTGAAGAAACCGGTTTTGTACAGGGCGCGAATGGCCTGGGAGGATTTCGTCTCATCGAACTGTTCGCCGACCTTG
>JBMYTY010000124.1:0-5606 GCA_049604855.1 Gammaproteobacteria bacterium
GTTTTCGTGTCAGCACACTCTTGTGCGATTCGGCCATTCCTCGCAGGCACTCTTTGTGGAGTAACACTATGGCGGTTGTAGCCAATCGGCGCTCAGTCATGACCCTGTTTTCATCCGATGAAAGTCCGGACAGCCATCGGGTTCGCCTGCTTCTGGCTGAAAAAGGCGTCACCGTGGATATCGCGCGGGTAACGGCTGATGAGCAACCCGAAGACCTGATCGAGCTCAATCCCTATGGATCCGTGCCGACCCTGGTTGATCGTGATCTCGTGCTCTATGACCCCCGGGTCATCATGGAGTATCTCGACGAGCGTTTTCCCCATCCACCGCTGATGCCGGTGGATCCGGTTTCCCGTGCACGCGCCCGTCTGGCCATGTACCGCGTGGAACAGGATTGGTACTCGCTTGTTCCGGATCTGGACAGTGGCGATGAAAAGCGGGCCAGCAAGGCTCGTAAGCTGCTCAAGGACAGCCTGACCGCTTCCGTTGATGTGTTTGCCGCACGGCCGTTTTTCCTCAGCGATGAGCTCAGTCTGGTCGACCTCGCCATCCTGCCATTGCTGTGGCGGTTGCCCCATTGGCAGGTGAAACTGCCGTCTCAGGCCAAGCCGATTGCGCAATACGCGGCCCGACTGTTCTCCACTGAGACCTTCCAGGCCAGTCTCACCGAGATTGAGCGTGAGATGAAGCCTTGATCGGCTGACGCTCCCGTTCCGTGCATTCCTGATGGCTGACGATGAAGACCTTGGCGGTGAGGGGATGTCCTCGACCCGCCCTTATCTGCTGAGGGCGATTTACCAGTGGATCGTGGACAACGCGCTCACGCCATTGATCTTGGTCGATGCCACGCTCCCCGGGGTCGAGGTCCCAGGTGAGTTCGTGGATGACGGTAGGATCATTCTCAATATCAGTCCCGGAGCGGTGCGGGATCTTAATCTCGAGAACGACATTGTCGGCTTCAGTGCCCGTTTTGGTGGGACTCCGTGGCAGATATGGGTTCCGCTCCCCGCTGTGCAGGCGATCTACGCCCGTGAGAACGGCCGTGGCATGGTCTTCGCGGAAGAAGAGGATGAGCCGCCACCCTCCCCGCCGGATTCAGACCCGGATAACGGCCCCGGTACGGTCGGCGACAGCCGCCCGCGCCTGCGTGTGGTGAAATAGCCCGCTTCCATGATTGAGGTCGTCGCCGCGGATATCACGACTCTCGATGTGGATGCTCTCGTGAACGCGGCGAATGAGTCGCTCCTTGGCGGCGGCGGGGTGGATGGGGCCATACACCGTGCGGCGGGGCCTCGCTTGTTGGAGTACACGAAAAGCCTGGGTGGGTGTCCCACCGGCGAGGCTCGGCTGTCTCCGGGGTTCGATCTGGGCGCCCGCTTGATCATCCATACCGTCGGCCCCGTGTGGCGGGGTGGGGCGAGTGGTGAGGCGGAGGCCTTGCGTCGTTGCTATGACAGTGTGTTCGCTATCGCCCGCGCGGAGGGCGTCCAGAGTATCGCTTTTCCGGCAATATCGACCGGGGTATACGGTTTTCCCAAGCGGGCGGCAGCGGAGATCGCCGTGACGGCGATGCGCGCTGAGTCGGCATTTGTTCGACGTATCCTCGCCTGCTGTTTCAGTGATGATGATGCGGAGATATATCGGGATCTGTTGAGTCGTTTGTGAGGCTCACCGAGCAGCGGTACAGACCCGGGGCAACGCCTTGAGCGTGGTGGCGTTCGTTCACACCTGGAGAGTCCCTGGAAGCGCGGCGGGGTGAGGGCAGAGGGGGGCGCAACTTGCTGTTCAGGACTATCGTGTGTTCAAGGGAATGAAACCAAGCATCGTTATGCTCGCGGAACGCCCCGAGTTCCGTGTCAACCGATGTACAGAAACGAACGCCTGCTCATCCTGGATGCCGATGGCACAACCATCGATGCTTTCCGGGCCATTGAACGTACCTTCGCCCTGAATGATATGGATATCGGTGATCTGGAGCGTTTCCAGAGTCGTAGGCACCTGTTCAAGTACCTCGGCGGATTAAAGGAGTTCCCAAGCAACCTCAAACGCCAGTTGGGCCGGAAAAGGCGCGGTCAGCTCATCGATACGCTCACCCAGGTGTACAGGGATGAAGCCAGACTTTTCGAGCATATGGGTGATTGGATCAACGCCATGCTTGATCAGGAAGGCCTGCGTGTTGGCCTCGTGACCCGGAACATCACCACAGAGCCCCTGGATACCCTGAGACGCTTGTTCACACGGCATGGTGTAGACCTCTCTCGCATGGACTTTCTTGTGCACATCAGCCGCAAGGAGGATAAAACCCGCACCTTCAGGAAGATCCGCAAGCGCTTTGCCATCAACCCTGCATTGGCCTATGCCTGCGGTGACGAGAAAAAGGACTACGCTGCCGCCATGGCCACGGGGATTCACCCTTTCATGGTGTCCTATGGGTTCGAAAATCATTCGCGGCTGACCGATAAGATCGGCGTGCCCGAAGAGCTTATTTCCACCAGTCCCGCGCAGTTGCGTGAGCGGGTCTGTCATTGCCTGGGAATGTCCGAGCCCGCGGGTTCGGGCTGACCGAGCCGGAACACCGGTTGCGAACGCGCCTCTCTCCCGGGAGTTGTTTCGGGTTTCCGCCCGAAGAGTGTGATGTCTTCAGTCCAGGTATTCGAAGATCTTCACGACCCGCTGTACGCCACTGACCCGTCGGACCACATCCGTCGCGGCTTCGGCTTCGACACGTCGCACGAGGCCCATCAGATAAACCTCACCGCGTTCGGTTGTGACGTAGACGCGGGTGGGGTCGAAATCCTCCAGTTTTACCGAGAACAGGGCCGCTTTGACCTTCCCGCTGATCACCACATCGCTGCTGCGGGACATGAAGGAACTGGGGGCTGAAACCTGGAGTTCGTTGTAGACCGAGCGCACCCCGGGGGTGCTGGTGGCTGCCTTGCCCGCGAATTCCCTCAACGCTTCGGTGGGGACCTCGCCGGTAATGAGCACCCGCGCGTTGTAGCTGTAGACGTTGATGTGTCCGAATTCATCAATATCGCGGTTGGCGTTGATCTGTTTGCCGACCTTCACCGCCAGCGCACGATCATCAATCTGCGTGCCAACGGTGCGGCGGTCATGGGCGACGTAACCGCCCCCCGCGGCGCCCGCGCCCACGACAAGCGGGACGCAGCCGGTCAACGCGATGGATGAGATCAGTAACAGCGGGGTGAGAAGCCGGGTCATTCCATACCTCCCAGGAGGGTGTGGTCGACAAGGTCGCAGATGCAATGGATCGCAAGCAGGTGGGTTTCCTGGATGCGGGCCGTGGAGTCGGCCGGAACGCGGATCTCCACGTCATGTTCGCTCAGGGTGTTCGCCATGCGTCCGCCGTCGCGACCGGTGAGGGCGATGACCTGCATTTCGCGTTCGTGGGCGGCCAGAATGGCTTCGACAACGTTGGGCGAGTTTCCGCTCGTGCTGATGGCCAGCAGAATGTCGCCCGACTGGCCCAGGGCGCGGACTTGTTTCGAAAACACTTCGTCGTAGCTGTAGTCGTTGGCGATGGAGGTGAGCGTGGAGCTGTCCGTCGTCAACGCCAGCGCGGGCAGGGCGGGGCGTTCGCGTTCGAAGCGGTTGAGCATTTCAGACGAAAAATGCTGGGCATCGCCGGCTGAACCACCATTGCCACAGGCGAGGATCTTGTTTCCCTGCAACAGGGCCTGGGTGATGGTCGCGGCGGCTTGCGCAATCGCTTCACTGCACCGTTCGGCGGCTCGATGTTTAGTGTCGATGCTGGCTTGGAAAAGGGATTGAACTCGGGCGATGGGATCCATCGTCTAGAAGCCTTTCGGGTTGTGTGGTGGTGCGCTGATACAGCGACGGTTCGAACCGTTCAGGATCATTGCGGGACAGTCAGGGGCCATCATCAAGGGTGAGGGCGGGGCTTTGAGGAAAGCGGCGGTAGTGGGCTATCGGGGGCATGCGCTCATGCGGGGCGAAATGCGTCTTTGACCCAGTTGAATTCACCTTCGGACATGGCAATGACATCAAAACGGATGCCCCGGTTCGCATGTTCCGGGTGGCCGCGCAGATAGTGTAACGCAGCCCTGGCAAGCTTCCGCTGCTTGCGGTGGTCCACGCTGGCCAACGCTCCCCCGAAGTCCTTTCCCGCTCGGTAGCGCACCTCGACAAAAACCAGGATATCGCCGTCGAGCATGACGATGTCGATCTCGCCCTGGCGGCAGAGATAGTTGGCTCCAAGGGTCTTGAGCCCGGCGCGTTCGAGCAACCGGCGGGCGCGCGCTTCAGCGCTGCGGCCGCGGAGCAGGCGTAGGTTCATTTTCGGCTTCCGTGCCGTTGGCGGGGGTTGCCGCCGGAATGTCCGCCGGAATGTCCGCCGGTGTGTTGTTCGGGGTGGTGGGGAATGGGGGCGGGCTATTGTCCGCGAGGAGTCGCGGTTGCCCCTTAATGAACTCGGCCCATAAAAGATCGCGAATGATGTGTCCGTCCGCATCGGCGCGCAGTTCGCCCGTTGCTCCGGGCACGCCCTGATGGGTGGCCATACGCATGCGGCTTACGAGGGGAACGAGATTGTAGGCGTCATACCCCAAGGCGTAGAAGCGCTGCAGCCCTCCGTGATGGGTCGGAATCGCCGCCTCGGTGCGACTGCGCTCAGCGGCCATCTGGCCATCACCGATCATCCATGGGGCATCTGGAAATCGAAGGCCCTCAAGGTCGCGATCCGCTTCTGGATCGATCTGGCCGGAAAATGCGCTGGAGATGCTGTATGTCGCGACATCGCCCGCGTAATGAAACTTGAGCTGGGGTTTGAGCAGGCGGGCCTGCCAGGACGGCGCGGCGATGAATATGCCCTCAAGATCCTGGCGGCGGCGCGGCTCGAAACCGACCTTTTTACCCAGCAGGGCGATGATGTCGCGACGCCGCTCACGGCTGCTTTCCAGCCCCAGTCCGGATTCAAGAGCCTTGGAGAAATCCTTGGCGCGTCCGTCGAACCGCAAAGCATCCAGGGCGGTGGCTCCCTGAGCCTTGAGTTCCGCGTCGAAACCGGCCACCACCCGGTCGCCCCAATCACCTTGAGGGGCCATGACCAAGATCTTTCCGTGACCGTCCGCCACCATTCGACGCGCCGCCTGACGGGCCTCATCCTCCGGGCTGAGGCCGAACTGGAACAGCCTCGCCGGAGGGGCGCTGAGTTCGTCGTCGCGGTTCAGGGCGAGGACCGGAATTTGCGGATTTCCACCGGCGGCGATTTGTCTCAGGCCCTCTTTGGACAAGGGGCCGATAATCGCGCCGACACCGTCCGTTACGGCCTGCCCATATTGCGTACCCACGGTGGCTTGTGCCGTGTCGTAGAACCGCAGCAGTGGCCTGGAAGCCGGTTCGGCGCGGTAGTAGGCACTGAGTATGCCGTCCCGCACGGACTGACCAGCGGCGGCCAGTTTGCCGGTCAATGGCAGGAGGATGCCCACGCGTGCGGGATGGCCGGCGCTGCCCGCGTTGTTCTGGGCAATCTCATCCAACAGGGCGCTGCGTGCGGCCGGGTGATCGGGGTGCAGTTCCCGCCATTGCGCGATTGCCGCGTTGAGCGCGGTGGGGTCGAGGGCGTG
>JBMYTY010000125.1:0-5604 GCA_049604855.1 Gammaproteobacteria bacterium
AGGAGAACCTCTACGCGCCCGGACAGGTGGTACTGGACCTGCAGACCCCTGCCATGTACCAGCGCTACCACATTCCGGGTGCCATCAGCGCGCCTTACGAGTTCTGGCGCACCGGTGATGATGGTGCGCCCGGAATGCTTCCCCCCGTGGAACGACTGGAACGGATGCTGGGTCGTTTGGGCGTGCGGCCGGACAGTCACGTGGTGCTGACCACCACCGGTCTGGACGCCAATCACCTGGCGGAATCGGCGCGCGTGTTCTGGACCCTGAAGGTGCTCGGTCACCAACGCGTGAGCATTCTTGATGGGGGTTTGAACACCTACGCTAATGAGTTCGGCGGGAAACTGGACTCGGGCAAGGTCAAGCCGCGTTTCACCACCTACAACGCGACGCCCGACTTCGGCCTGCTTGTCACCGGTGAGCAGATGGAACAGGCCCTGAAGGACGGGGTCGTGCTGATCGATGGGCGCAGTCGGGGCGAGTATCTCGGTGTCCTGACCGGTGGTGACGAGGAGCGTCCCGGCACCATTCCGGGGGCGATCAACCTGCCCCACCACTGGTTGTCGCAGGATTCCGGCGGAAAGCTGCGTGGCCGCGAGCAACTGGAAAAATTGTTCGATTACGCGGGGCTCGAGACCGCGGAAGGCGCGGTGCACTTCTGTCACACCGGCAACAGGGCCGCGCTCAACTGGTTCGTGGACTACGCCATTCTGGGGAACGTGGGGGTGCGCCTTTATGACGGCTCCATGGCCGACTGGGCGCGTAAGGAGCAGGAGCGTCTGGGCGAGCGCCCGATGCTCGATGAGGTGGAACTGGTCGAGTAGGCGGGAGCCGGAAACGACAACAAACCATCGGACCGGCCCACCGGACCGGGATGGTCCGATGGGGTGAAGCCGTGGGTTCGGTGTGGGGTGGCGCGGCGCGGACGGCGCGCTTTGTCAGGCGGCTTTCTCCAGAACGGGGAACAGCCGTCGGGCCTCCAGATCCATGCGCTCACTCATGAGATCGATGACGGAGGCGGTGTCTTTCATGTAGTCGTCGAAGGGGCCGTTCGGTTCACGGCACCAGTTGCGCTTGTAGCGCCCCAGGATCCGGCGCAGTTCGCGGGTGTTCTCGAGGAACTGGTTCGCGATTTTTTCCTGCTCGCGGTCCCTGGAACGGAGCATTTCGGTGTACATGCCACGGTCCTCGTGGGACAGATGGGCCTCGATTCGGGCGATGTATCGATCGCGCAGTTCACAGGCGATTTCGTTGGTGTACAGGTTCTCGTGGCCGATGACGGCGGACAGGACCTGTCCCAGGTCATGGATGCCTTCGTTCTCAGTGCGTAGATCGTCTACGGGGATCATGGTCGGCTTTCTCCCTTGGAGTTTGGATTCGGTCTGGATGGATGGCGCTGAACGCTCTGGCGGCGATTAAGCGCGTTGTAGGCTCGCTGCCCTTTGATTTGCATCAGTTGGGGACGGTCGGGCAAACCCATTGCTACGATAGATTGATATTTCGCAATACGGGAGCGGAATTAGTCGGTGTTGACGCCCCATGTGCTTGGGGATGTCGAAAACGAAGCCCCGGGTTTGCCCCCCATCCGGCCGCGATTTGTGACGCCACGCCATGTCACGCCGCATCCGGCGCGCCGGAACCCTACAAACGGGCGCCGATACGCTCCGCCACGCGCAGGGCGTTGGCATAAATGGTCCAGGTGTACGGCACGGACCCACCGGTGGGCATGAAACTGGCGTCGGTGACGTAGAGGTTGTCGCAGTCGTGCACGCGACAATCCGGATCCAGCACCGAGTGGCGCGGGTCGGTGCCGAAGCGACAGCCCCCCGCCATGAGGTTCGGCGGGGGAGCACCCGAGACCGACGAGCTGACAAAGTCACAACCGATTTCGCGCAGCAGGCGCTCGCCGCGTTCCGCCAGGTAGGCGCCGACACGAACATCGTGGGGGTGGTAGCCGATGCGCACCCGCGCGGCGGGCATCCCGAACCGGTCGCGGGTGCCGTGATCGATGCCCACGAAACAGTCGTCGGTGGGCAGCCAGTCGTTGAAGACCTCGAAATCCAGGCGCCGGTCATCGCCGAACCAGCCCTCCAGCTTGCGCTTGAGCGGGCGGCCCCAGAGCAGGCGGCCGTCTTCCCGCATGGCGCTGGTGGCCCGTACCGTGGGGTTGGGATGACCGAGCAGGAATTCCACGAGGCCGCCCTTGGCCCGGTTCGCGGAGAAATCACGGTCGTCGATGAAGTACCAATCCGTGAGCGCCCGGTTCACGAAGGGCCCCATCTGCTTGAGCCGCTGCACTGTGTTGGCATCGAACTTCTTGAAGGTGAGGTAACCCGAACCGGCGCCCCCCGCCGAAAACACCAGGTTGCGCCCCACCTGGCCATGGCGGTTGCCCAGGCCATCAGGGTGTCGGGGCCCCGGCGAGTTGAGCAACAGGCGGCTGGATTCGATGGCCTGGCAGGCCACCACGAATACGCGCGCGCTGACCTTCTGAACCGTACCGCTCTCATCCACGAACTCGGCGGCCTGAACACGGCCGTCGGCACCGCTGACCAGCCTTTTGACATGGGCCAGGGGGCGGACGGTGCAGTGGCCGGTGGCCACCGCTTGGTCGATAAAACCCGCGCGGGCGCTGCCCTTGGCTCCGCTTGAGCAGCCGTAGGAGCCGCAATAGCCCGAATACTCACAGGCGCGTCGATCACCGTTCGGCCGCGACAGGATGGCCCGCGAAACCCGTTCGGGGTGCCAGCCCAGGCGTTCGCAGGCCCCATCGATGAGCGAGGAGGCGGCGTGTTCGATGGTCGGTGCTTGCGGGAAATCGGGGACGGAGCGGGGGGCGGCGTGCTGGTGCGCCCGTGCCTCGCCGGATACGCCGATCAGTTCTTCCACCCGGCTGTACCAGGGTTCCAGGTCGTCGTAGGCGATGGGCCAGTCCGCCACGTTCGCGCCATCGATGGGGCCGAACTCGCTGCGAAGGCGGAAATCCTCGGGACGCAGGCGGTGGAAAAAACCGCTCATGAAGTTGCTCGATCCACCAACGCAGTTGCCGTTCCAGAAGTCCCAGCCGGACTCGGCGCTGGACACCCGGGACCAGCCGCCTCGGCCGTCTTCGTCCTCCACCACGTGGGGCTCCTGGCGTTTGTCGGTCTTGTACGCACCGCGCCGGGAGGCGGCGAGTTCATCCTTGTAGAAATCCGTCTCCGTCCACCAGGGGCCTTTCTCCAGCACGAGCACGCGGTGCCCCGCCTCGGTCAGGCTGTAGGCCACCGGGGCGCCTCCGGCACCGCTGCCTACGATGCAGACGTCGTAATCGCTCACGGGGATGCTGTCGCCGGGGTGCTCAGGCCTCGCCCGGATCCCCGGTGAGGTAGTTGCTCAGTTCGACGTATTGCAGGTTCATGCGGCGCACGATGGAGTGGCCGGAGCGCACGATGGCGCGCATCACGTAGTAGACGACCTGCGGGTGGGTGTCGAGCAGACCTTCCAGGGCATCACGGGCCAGGGAGACGACCTGGGTGGGGCCGATGGCGCGCAGGGTGGCGGTGTGCTCGTTGCCGTCCACGATGGCCAGTTCGCCCGCCAGGTCACCGGTGGAGAGGATGTGCAGGGTAATGGCCTCCTGGGTGGAGGGACTGGATTTCTCCACCGCCAGGCGCCCGCTGGTGATGCAGTAAAGACGGTCATCCACCTCGCCTTCGCGCATCAGTACTTCACCATCTTCGAGCAGGCGGCCTTCCATGATGGTGGCCAGGTCGGCGATGTCACGCGGTGCCAGCTCCAGCGCCAGTTTCGATCCGCTGACCGCGGCGAGTACCTCTTCCGGTGTCATGCTGTTCTCCATCCGATCAGGGTGAGTCGCGGATCATAGGGTAGCAGCCTGACCCGCGGAATAGGGCCTCGCGTCCGGCGGAATGGCGTCGCCTCAGGCTGAATGGCCTTGCGGGTCGCGCTCGGCCCAGCAGTGTTCATCACAGAGCCTGCGTTCGAGTTCACGGAAATGATCCGGTGGGGTGGCGAACAGGATCTCGTCGCCAACCTGGAGGTTTGTCTCCGGCGCAGGCAGCAGCACCCGCTCCGAGCCCCGTTGCAGGAGCAGGGCAATGGGCCGCAAACCCTCGCGGTTCTCCATGCCGTTCACCACGTCCTGGCAGTTCAGCACGCCCCGTTCCGCCATGTACTCCAGGGCTCGTGCATCGTCGGTATGCACGCGGCACTGGCGCAGGCGCGGCGGCTGCTCACCCAGGTGCGCGGCCAGGGTCACCAGGTGGCGGCGCGCGGCACGGTCACCCTGGCGGCGCACCTCGCGCAGGAAGTCCACGAGCATGGGTTGGTTCAGCAGAGTGCGTATGCGCTCGGAGATGATCTGGCTGCCCTCGGCCACCAGGTTGGCGCGTATGGCCCGGAACAGGGGCGTGTTCGCGTGCCGGTTCTGGCGCGCGACCATGTACAGGTCGGGGTTCAGGTCGCGGGCCGTCATGAGGATGGACAGGTTGTTGGTGTCGTTGTTGGTGCCCGCGACGATGCCCACGGCATCTTTCACCCCGGCCTCCAGCAACTCCGGTGCACCGGTGCCCCAGCCGCGCACGATGCGCACGTCCGGGTCAGTGGGCAGGCCGGTCTCCTCCGGCGTGGCCTCCAGCAGTACGGTCTCGATGCCTTCCGCCTGGAAGCGTTTCAGCAGGGACTGGCCGAAGCGGCCGAATCCACAAAGCAGCCAGCGCCCGTGCGGCGGTGCGGAGGGCGAGGTGAGGTTGCCGTTGGCGAACAGCCATTGGCGCATGGCGTCGAGACAGGGTGCGTGCAGGGCCACGAACAGGCGGTCGGCGAAGGTCTCGAAGGGGTCGATGATGTACTCGGTGCCGAAGGAGGCCATGTTGGCCGCCGTTTCCTGGGCGCCGGAGCGGGCGATGATGCGGATGTCCTTGTGCAGCAGCTTGCCGGTGATGGCGATGTGCAGGTTGATGTCATCGCGGTTGGAGATGGCGATAAGGGCTTGGCAGTGCGGGTTGCGCAGACCGGCCAATCTGAGCACATCCGGCTCGCTGGCATCGGCGCACAGGGCGGGGATGTCGACCGGGTGGTCTTCCAGGCTGAGGGCGTTGATGCGTTCGGGCTTGGTGTCCACCACCACCACCGACTTGCCCTCATCCACCAGGGAGCGCACCAGGGCAGCCCCGGTCTCGCCGTAGCCGCAGACCAGGTAGAAGGGATGACGGATGCGGCGCACCGCGCGGGCGAAGGTGGTCTCGGTGATGGCCTGTTGCAGGGCCGGATCCTGCAACAGGCGGATCAGGCTGCCGATGGCATAGACCCAGGTGATCGCCGTCAGGTAGATGGTGAAACTCACCCAGAGCCGCTGCATGCCGTTGAAGGCATAGGGAATCTCGCCATAGCCCGTGGTGGTGGCCGTGTAGGAGACCACGTAGAAGGCGTGCAGGAAGTCCATGTGCCAGGGTTGGCCCTGGTCGTCCACGCCGGGGATCAGCACCAGACCGAGTATGGCGATGGTGTAACTGATGATCAGCGCCAGCAGCGGCGGGCGCATGCGCCGCAGCACCAGGAAGACCACGCTGTTCATGACGGTGCGGTCCATCGGGAACTACC
>JBMYTY010000126.1:0-5599 GCA_049604855.1 Gammaproteobacteria bacterium
TCACCGGGGCACCAAGCGGCGCAAAGGGGAGTACTTTGGCCCGTACCCCAGCGCGGGTGCGGTGCGTTCGACGCTCCATTTGATGCAGAAGGTGTTCAAGGTCAGGCAGTGCCGCGACAGCTATTTTCGTAATCGTTCTCGTCCTTGCCTGCAGTACCAGATCAAGCGCTGTACCGCGCCTTGCGTGGGTTATGTCAGTGCCGAGGATTACGCCCGGGATGTGCGCCACACCGAGATGTTCCTGGAAGGGAAATCCAACGGTGTGATCCAGGAACTGGGCGATCGCATGGCGGAGGCGGCCGAGGCCATGGAGTACGAGCAGGCCGCCGTCTACCGGGACCAGATCGCCCGTTTGCGGCGGGTCTTCGAACGTCAGTACGTGAGCGGGGAGGGGGGCGACCTGGACATCGTCGCCTGTGCCCTGGCCGGGGGCACCGCCTGTGTGCAGGTGTTCGTGATCCGCGATGGGCGAAACCTGGGCAACCGCGCCTACTATCCGAAGCTGCCCCAGGCGGGGGATGACAGCACGCGGGTGGAGGAGGGCGAGGTGCTGGGTGCCTTCATCGCCCAGCACTACCTGGATCAGGACCTGCCGGGCGAGCTGATTCTGAGTCACAAACCGGCCGATGCCGAGGTGATGGAAGAGGTGTTCAGTACCCAGGCCGGTCGCCGGGTGAAACTGTCCGCATCGGTGCGCGGCGAGCGGGCCCGATGGTTGGCGCTCGCGCGCGAGAATGCCGAGCAGGCCCTGGGGGCGCGCCTGTCCAGCGACGCCGATCTGCTGCGCCGTTACGATGCATTGCAGGATGCCCTGGGCCTTGATGCCCCCATCCAGCGCATGGAGTGCTTTGACATCTCCCACACCATGGGCGAATCCACGGTGGCCTCCTGCGTGGTGTTCGATCCGGGTGGCCCCCTGAAGAGTGACTATCGGCGCTTCAACATCAAGGGCATCACGGGGGGAGACGACTACGCGGCCATGGATCAGGCCCTGCGCCGCCGCTACCGGGAACGTGACGATGAGGATGACGACGCCCGTAAGCTTCCCGACCTGTTGATTATCGATGGTGGCAAAGGGCAGCTCACCCAGGCCGAAGAGGTTCTGGAAGACCTGGGTCTGGACCGGATTCTATTGCTGGGCATCGCCAAGGGCGTGGAACGCAAACCCGGTTGGGAGACCCTGATACTGGGCGGTGGTCGCACGATTCTGAACCTGGGCGCCGATTCACCGGCCCTGCACCTGCTCCAGCAGATCCGGGACGAGGCACACCGCTTCGCCATCACCGGTCATCGTCAGCGTCGCCAGCGCAGCCGCAACACCTCGCGCCTGGAAGAGATCAGCGGTCTTGGCCCCAAGCGCCGCCAAAGCCTGCTCAAGCACTTCGGCGGCCTGCGCGAGGTTGCCGCCGCCAGCGTCGAGGAATTGGCCAAGGCGCCGGGTGTCAGTCGTCCCCTGGCGGAGCGTATCCACGCCCATTTTCACGAGTGAACATCCCGGGGCGGGGTAGGGGAGCGGTGAACGCGGAGCGTATCGGCGAACCGCTCCCACACAGGGGTGACGGGAATGATTGGCCGCGTTTTTCCCAATCCCCGCCCGCAAAGGTGGAACCCGAGTGGCCTTGCACCCCGTACAATGCGGCCCTCCAAACGTCACAGTTCAAACGTCACACTTCAAATGTCTCACCCCGCCTTTGAGCACATCCGCACCGAACACGTTCCGACCCTGCGTCTGGACGTGGACGAATACCGCCACAGCGCCACGGGCGCGCGCCACTTCCACCTCGCCTCCGAGGACAAGAACAATGCCTTCCTGGTGGCCTTCCTGACGGTGCCCCAGGACTCCACGGGCGTGGCGCACATCCTTGAGCACACCAGCCTGTGTGGTTCCGAGCGCTTTCCGGTGAGAGACCCCTTTTTCATGATGACCCGGCGCTCGCTTAATACCTTCATGAATGCCTTCACCGCCAGTGACTGGACGGCTTATCCCTTCGCCAGCCAGAACCGCAAGGACTTCAACAACCTGCTCGATGTCTACCTGGACGCGGTGTTTTTCCCGCGTCTCGATCCCCTGGACTTCGCCCAGGAAGGTCATCGCGTGGAGTTGGAGAACCCCCAGGACCCGGACAGCGAACTGGTCTTCAAGGGCGTTGTGTTCAACGAAATGAAGGGCGCCATGAGCTCACCGGTGCGTCGCCTCTACCAGGCCATGTCGTCGAACCTGTTCCCCACGGTGACCTATCACTGGAACAGCGGCGGCGAGCCGGAGAACATCCCGGACCTGAGCTACCAGCAACTCAAGGATTTCCACGCCCGTCATTACCACCCTTCCAACGCCATCTTCATGACCTATGGCGACATTCCCGCCGAGGAGCACCAGGCCCACTTCGAGGACAAGGCACTGGGCCGTTTCAGCCGCGAGGATGTGGCCTTCGCCGTGCCCCAGGAGCAGCGTTACCCGGCCCCGCGCACCGTCGAGACCCGCTATGCCCTGGACGGCGACGAGGACACCGGCGGCAAGACCCACGTGGTCATGGGCTGGCTGCTAGGCGCGAACACCGATGTACGTGGCTCCATGCAGGCGCACCTGTTGAACGGCGTATTGCTGGACAACTCGGCGTCGCCCCTGCGCCATGCCCTGGAGACCACGGACCTGGCGGCCTCGCCGTCGGATCTGTGCGGCTTGGACGATTCCACACGCGAGATGACCTTCATGTGCGGCGTGGAGGGTTCCGAGCCCGAACATGCCGAGGCGGTGGAGGATCTGATTCTCGGCGTGCTCCAGGACGTGGCCGCGAACGGTGTCGAGCAGGGCCTGGTCGAATCCGTTCTACACCAGCTTGAGTTGCACCAGCGCGAGGTGGGCGGTGGTGGCTTCCCCTACGGCCTGCAGTTGATGGTCAATGCCCTCGGTCCGGCGATTCACGGCGGCGATCCGGTGGCGGTGCTCAATATCGACGGGGTGCTGGAGGAACTGCGCGAATCCATCAAGGACCCGGCCTACATCCCTGGCCTGGTGCGCAGCCTGTTGTTGGACAACAGTCACCGGGTGCGCCTGACCATGGTGCCGGATACCCATCTGTCCGAACGCCAGACGGCGGCGGAGGCCGCACGCCTGGCCTCGCTCAAGGCGGGGCTGAACAAGGAATCCCGGGAGCAGATCGTCAAATTGGCGGAGGCCCTTGAAGAGCGGCAGATGCAGCAGGATGACCCGGAATTGCTGCCCAAGGTCACCCTGGAGGATGTGCCGGACGATATGCCCATCGCCGAAGGCACGCAGGGCAGCGTCCATGGCCAGGCCCTGACGCGATTCGCCCAGGGCACCAACGGACTGGTCTATGAGCAGGTGATCTGCGAACTGCCCGAGTTGAGCGAGACCGAGGTCGACGATCTCTACCTGTTCACCGACCTGGTCACCGAGCTCGGTTGCGGAGCCCGGGACTATCGCGAGACCCAGGCCTGGCAGGCCGCCGTCACCGGGGGCGTGTCCGCGCGCAGTTCCATCCGCTCGTCCATCGATGACGTCACCCGGGGACAGGGTTTCCTGGTGTTGGCGGGCAAGGCACTGGTGCGCAACGCCGGGGAACTGGCGGGGCTGATGCATGAGACCTTTACGGCAGCGCGTTTCGACGAGTTGTCCCGAATCCGTGAACTGGTGGCCCAGTCCCGGGCCTACCGCTGGTCCTCCATCACCGATCGGGGCCACAGTTTGGCCATGACAGCGGCGGCCGCGCGCCTGGCACCCATGTCGGCCCTGTCGCACCGCTGGTCCGGTCTGGGTGGCCTCGTGACGCTCAAGAACCTCGATCAGTCCCTGAAGGAAGACGCTGCCCTGGAGGCCTTGGCGGCGCGTCTTGAAGCGCTGCGTGATCGTCTCTCCAAGGCGCCGCGTCGCTTTCTGGCGGTGGCCGAGGAAGAACGACTGGAAGCCTTGGAGCGCGATCTCTCCGCATTGTGGAGTACGGCGGGGGATCCGTCGGACGCTCGCTTCAGCCTGCCGGGTATCGAGGGCGTGACCCGCGAGGGCTGGGCGACCAGTTCCCAGGTGAGTTTCTGCTCCAAGGCCTATGCCACCGTGCCCTGGAACCATCCGGATTCGGCGGCGTTTTCCGTGCTGGGTTCGTTTCTGCGTAATGGTTTCCTGCACCGCTCCGTGCGCGAACAGGGTGGGGCCTACGGTGGGGGGGCCAGTTGGGACCCGGACAGCGCGGCGTTCCGCTTCTACTCCTACCGTGACCCGCGCCTGGCGGACACCCTGGATGATTTCGACCGCTCCATCGATTGGTTGCTGAGCACGGACCATGAATACCGGGCCCTGGAAGAGGCCATTCTGGGTGTGGTGGCCAGTATCGACCGGCCTGATTCACCCGCCGGTGAAGCCATTGGCGCCTATTTCTCTGGCCTGCACGGGCGCACGCCCGAGCTGCGCCGCGCGTTCCGCAAGCGCATCCTCGATGTGACCCTGGAAGACCTCAAACGGGTTGCTGAGCAGTGGCTGCGGCCGGAGACGGCGCACGTGGCCGTGCTGTCCAATGCGAAGGCACTGGAGGCCGCGGCCGCTCGTATCGAGCTCGATATCATTCAGATGTGATCGGGCCAGATGTGATCGCGCCAGATGTGATCATGACGGTGCCGTAGGGCGGCACCGCCCCCTCGTTGTTTCGCCGTCAAGAGGACGCTCGCGGCCATGGCCGAATTCCAAGGCAATATCGAAAAAATGACCGCGCTTCTCCCAGAGGCGGGCGGAGCGGTGGAATACGCCCTGCCCATCGGGGGGGATTCGGTGGGTCTGAACGGGTTTCTCGGTGAGGAGGTCCGGCTTGAATTCCTCGGCGAGATCAACTGCATCCACTGCGGGCGAAAGACCAACAAGAGCTTCAACCAGGGCTACTGCTTTCCCTGCATGAAGAAGCTGGCGGAGTGTGACCAGTGCATCGTCCGGCCGGAACTGTGCCACTTCCACCTCGATACCTGTCGCGATCCCGAGTGGGCGGAGCACCACTGCTTCATGCCGCACACGGTCTATCTGGCCAATTCGTCCGGCCTCAAGGTGGGCATCACCCGCAATACCCAGATCCCCACGCGATGGATCGATCAGGGGGCATCCCAGGCGATTCCCGTCTTCCATGTCGATACCCGGCACCAGTCCGGCCTGGTGGAAGACGCGCTCAAGGCCTTCGTAACGGACAAGACCGACTGGCGAAAGATGTTGAAGGGTGTGCCGGATCCCCTGGATATGCGGGCCGAGCGGGAGCGGATACTGGAGGAGGCTGGGGAGGTGATCAATCGCCTGCGCGGCGCGTATGGCGATGAGGCCGTCGGCGCGTTGTTGGCGGAGGAGCCGGTGTCCATCGAGTATCCGGTGAGCGTCTATCCGGAGAAGGTAAATTCTTTGAACCTGGACAAGGACCCCGTGATCGAGAGCCGCCTTCAGGGCATCAAGGGGCAATACCTGATCTTTGAGGCAGGGGTCATCAACCTGCGCAAGTACGGTGGCTACCAGCTCAAACTGGTGGCCTGAACGCCGATCCGGGCCTGTCACGCCGACGTTGGGGGAGCCCGGGCCTGCCGTGGTTCGGTTGCGCCTTGCCGGGGTAGCGGC
>JBMYTY010000127.1:0-5596 GCA_049604855.1 Gammaproteobacteria bacterium
GGCTGTCTGGTTCGAGTACTTCGCCAGATCACCGACATCTATCGCAGTCGCGTGACCGACCGAGTGGACTGGCTCTACATCACGATGCCACTGACGCTGATCGCCGCGATTGGCGCAACCTGAAAAACCTGTTGCCCTACCTCTGGGCCTACCGTGGCAGGGTGCTGATCGCGCTGACGGCCCTGATCCTGGCCAAGGCCGCGAACGTGGGCATCCCCGTCGTGCTCAAGGGCATCGTGGACGGGCTGGATGTTGATGTGGGGGCGGTGGTGGTGCTGCCGATCTTTCTCTTGGCGGCCTACGGAGCCCTGCGGCTGGCTTCATCCCTGTTCAACGAGTTGCGTGATGCGCTGTTCGCGCGTGTCCGCTTCCATGCCATGCGGCGGGTCGCGCGCGAGGCACTGGCGCATCTCCATGATCTGGCCCTGCGCTACCACCTCGAGCGGCAGACGGGTGCGGTGTCCCGAGACCTGGAGCGGGGTACGCAGAGCGTATCGACGCTGCTGAACTATTTGGCCTTCCAGATCCTGCCCGTCGCGGTCGAATTCAGCCTTGTGGCCGCTATCCTGATTGGTGCCTACGACTGGTACTTCGCCGTGCTCATCTTTGGCACGGTCGGTCTGTACGTGTTCTTTACCGTCAAAGTCACCAACTGGCGCATGCATTGGCGGCATGAAATGAACGCCCTGGATTCCGAGGCCGGATCGCAGGCCACGGATTCATTGATCAACTTCGAGACGGTGAAGTACTTCGGCAACGAAGAGCACGAGGTTCGGCGCTACGACCGCACGCTCAGCCGCTGGGAGGACGCGGCGGTGAATTCCCAGGTCTCCATGTCCGCGCTGAACTTCGGACAAGGGACCATCATCGCCCTTGGCGTGACCCTGATCATGGTGTTCGCATCCCGGCAGGTGGTTGAGGGGCGCATGAGCCTGGGCGATCTCGTCATGGTCAATGCACTGATGCTGCAATTGTTCATTCCGCTGAATTTTCTCGGTGTGGTGTATCGCTCGATCCGCTACTCGCTTGCGGATATGGATCGCTTGTTCAAACTCATGGAACGCTGCCCGGAGATTCAGGACCAGGACGACGCAGAGTCGTTGTACATGGATGACGCGGCCATTGAGTTTCGCGATGTGCATTTTCACTACAACGCGGATCGTCCGATCCTCAAGGGCATCAGTTTTGAAGTGCGGGCGGGGCGCAAGCTGGCGGTGGTCGGGGCATCGGGGGCCGGAAAGTCGACGCTTGCCCGATTGGTCTACCGGCTATACGACGTGACCGAGGGCGAGGTACGGGTCGGCAATCGAGACGTGCGATCGGTGACCCAGGAGAGTCTGCGCGAGGCAATCGCGATCGTTCCGCAGGACACGGTGCTCTTCAACGACAGCATCTTCTACAACATCCAGTATGCGCGCCCCGGGGCCGACCAGGATGAGGTTGAACGGGCCGCCAGACTCGCTCACATCCACGATTTCATCGTCTCCCTGCCCCAGGGGTATGACACCGTTGTGGGTGAGCGTGGGCTCAAGCTATCGGGTGGGGAGAAACAGCGGGTGGCCATCGCCCGCGCTGTTTTGAAGGGGACTCCGATACTGGTGTTTGACGAGGCGACCTCAAGCCTGGATTCCCGTTCGGAGCGGGATATTCTTGAATCCCTGCGCGAGGTAGCCCAGGGGCATACCGCGCTGGTCATTGCCCACCGTTTGTCCACCATAGTGGATGCCGATGAGATTTTGGTCATGGAGTCAGGACGCATCTGCGAAAAGGGTACGCACGAGGCCTTGCTGGCACTGGATGGACACTATGCGCAGATGTGGCGCTTGCAGCAGAAGGAGGGGCGCGCCACGGAGGAAGTTCACCCTGGTTTCGTGCTAAGTGATTGATGATACGGTGAATAAATTGAATTGTTCGTGGTTGCGTCCAGTCATTTCCCCGTAATCTATTGGCTGACTTAATGGTGGACGCTCTTGACATAGTGAGCTCCCCCGTTTTGAATGGCGATGTTGCGGTGCAGCGAAGCGCTGAACCCGTCAAACATTCCCAGAGACCGGCCTTCGCGTTCCAGCGCGTTCGTGAAGTCGCCAGCAACAAAACAACGAAGCGAGACCGCAAGCCACCATGTCCCCGAAACGCCCGGTCTATCTGAATCTGATCCAGATTCGGCTGCCCCTGCCCGGCATAGTTTCCATCATGCATCGAATCTCCGGTGTGCTGATGGTGTTGGCCATTCCCCTGGCCCTCTACGTGCTGGATCTCTCACTCAGTGGTGCGGAGGGCTATGCCCAGGCCGCCGCGATTCTTGATGCGGTCCTGGTGAAGCTGATCCTGATGGTGCTTACCTGGTCGATCATGCATCACCTGTTCGCGGGCATCCGTTACCTGCTCATTGATATCGACATCGGCGTGGAACGTGACTCCACCCGCAAGCTGGCCTGGGGCGTGCTTGGCGCTTCCATCGTCATGACTCTGATCCTGTGGGGAGGTCTGTGGTGAGCAAACTTTCCGGTCTGAATGCCTGGATTCTCCAGCGCCTGACCGCCATCTATATGGCGGTCTATATCTGCTTCGCGCTGATCTCGCTTGCGATCAACGGCCTTCCCGACGGTGCTGACCAATGGCAGGCGCTGGTCGGCCAGGGTTGGTTCAATCTGGCACTGCTGGTTTTTGTCCTGGCCTTGATCTACCACGCCTGGGTCGGTATCCGCGATGTCATCGTGGACTACATCCACCCGGTCTGGATTCGATTCACCGTGCTGACCGTGTTCGCTTCCGGTCTTTTGGTGTGCGCGGTGTGGAGCGCCCGCATCCTGTTCAATGCCCTCCAATAACAACGATTCCTGCGTCCCTGAGGACTGAGGCTGACTTTCATGACTATTGAACGACGTCAATTCGATGCCCTGGTCATCGGCGCCGGTGGAGGGGGGCTGCGTGCCGCCCTGCAGCTGGCCCGGGCCGACGTGAACGTGGCTGTCGCATCGAAAGTATTTCCCACCCGCTCGCATACCGTGGCGGCCCAGGGGGGAATCAATGCGGCTTTGGCCAACGTGCTGCCTGATGACTGGCACTGGCACATGTTCGATACCGTCAAGGGTTCGGACTACCTCGGTGACCAGGATGCCATCGAGTTCATGTGCCGCGCGGCACCGCGCGTCGTCTACGAGCTCGAACACTTCGGTGTGCCTTTCTCACGCCTGGATGACGGCAAAATCTATCAGCGCCCGTTCGGCGGTCAGAGCCAGGACTTTGGCGGCGATCAGGCGGCGCGGACTTGCGCGGCCGCTGACCGTACTGGTCACGTGATGTTGCACACGCTGTACCAGCAGAACATCAAGGCCAACACCAACTTTTTCGACGAGTATTTCGCCGTCGATCTGATCAAGGGTGAAGACGGTGCCATCCAGGGTGCCCTGTTCATCTGCATCGAGACGGGCGAGCCACTCATCATCGAAGCCAAGGCCACCTTGCTGGCCACCGGTGGCATGGGGCAGATGTTCCGCACCAATTCGAATGCCCTGGTGAATACCGGGGATGGTGTCGCCATGTGTCTGCGCCAAGGCATTCCGGCCGAGGACCTGGAATTCTTCCAGTTTCATCCCACGGGCATCGCGGGCATGGGGCTGCTTCTCACCGAAGGGTGCCGCGGGGAAGGGGGGCTTCTGATCAACGGCGATGGCGAAGCCTTCATGGAGCGCTATGCGCCTCGCGCGAAAGACCTCGCATCCCGCGACGTCGTTTCCCGGTCCATCTACACCGAGGTGAAGGAAGGGCGCGGATGTGGTCCGAACAAGGACCACGTCATGTTGCAGCTCAACCACCTGGGTGCGGAGAAGATTCTCAAACGCCTGCCTGGTATTCGCGACACCTGTATCACCTTCCTTGGGCTTGACCCCATCGAACACCAGATCCCGATCTACCCCACTGCGCACTACGGCATGGGCGGCATACCCACGGATATGCACGGCCATGTGGTGGTCACCACGGGCACGGGCCCCGAGGAGATTGTCCCCGGTCTCTACGCCGCCGGAGAGTGCGCCTGTGTCTCGGTCCATGGAGGCAACCGACTGGGCGGAAACTCCTTGCTGGATATTCTTGTGTTTGGTCGAGCGGCCGCGAACACCATGATCGAGTACCTGGGTGAAAACCCGAATCACGGCAAGCTCAATGAAACCGCCGTCGATGAGGCCGTGGCGCGAATGCAGCGTTGGGACCAGGAAGGCGACGGTATCGGTGTGGACGAACTGCGCAAGGAGCTTCAGGCCGCCATGGAGGATCACTGCGGCGTGTACCGTACCGAAGAGATCATGGCCGAAGGCGTCGAGAAGGTGAAAGGCATCCGCGGCAAGCTCAAGGATGTGCGGCTAAAGGATCATTCCAAGGCGTTCAATACCGCGCGAATCGAGGCCATGGAACTGGAAAATCTGCTCGATTGCAGCTTGGCCACCGTCACATCCGCTCTGACCCGCAAGGAGAGCCGTGGCGCTCACTCCCGCGTCGACTTCCCCAAGCGCGACGACCAGGAGTGGCTCAAACACACCATGTATGACTTGGCCAGTGACACCGTGCATTTCAAGCCGGTGAAGCTGAAACCGCTGACCGTGGAGTCGTTCCCACCCAAGGAACGCGTTTACTGAGCCCCGTTTGGAGCTCACCCACGCAACGCGCTGACCGCCAATACCGGGTACCACCACCATGGCCGATCCTACACAGACCAAGATGACCCAATTCCGCGTGTACCGCTACGACCCCGCCAAGGACTCGGAGCCGTACATGCAGGACTACGAGATCGAGACCAGCCACGGCACGATGCTGCTGGACGCGCTGCTCGACATCAAAGCCCAGGACGAAACCCTCAGCTTCCGCCGCTCCTGCGGGGAGGGGGTCTGCGGGTCTGATGGAATGAATATCAATGGCCGCAACGGATTGGCCTGTCTGACCCGCGTTGCAGACCTCAAGGAGCCGGTCGAGGTCCGCCCTCTGCCGGGGCAGCCGGTGATCCGTGATCTGGTCATCGATCAGAACCCCTTCTTCAATCAGTACAAGGCGGCCAAGCCTTACCTGATCACCAAGGATGCCGATCCGGAGAAGGAACGCCTCCAGTCTCCCGAGGACCGCGACAAGCTCGACGGGCTTTACGAGTGCATTCTCTGTGCCTGTTGTTCCACGTCCTGCCCCAGCTTCTGGTGGAACCCGGAGAAGTTTATGGGTCCGGCGGCGCTGTTGCAGGCCTCCCGCTTCGTGCAGGACAGTCGCGATCAGGCGACCGAGGAGCGCCTCGACATGATGAACGACGCGTACAAGCTGTTCCGCTGCCACACCATCATGAACTGCGTTGAGGTCTGCCCCAAGGGGCTGAATCCCACCAAGGCCATCGGTGAGATCAAGAAAGTCATGACCAAGAAGGCCATCTGATCGCCGTGAACGACGCCGTGGTGGACAGCGACCAATCCGCTCACGACCCCGAGCGGGCGCGTATCCAGTGGGCCTGTCGGCGCGGCCTGTTGGAGCTGGACCTGCTCTTCAAGTCCTTCATGGCGCATGGCTACGATCAGTTAAACGCGAATCAACGTGCGGCATTTGAGCGCCTGCTCAAACT
>JBMYTY010000128.1:0-5580 GCA_049604855.1 Gammaproteobacteria bacterium
CGTGCCTCGCGGCCTGATCACCTCCGGTGTCTGGCCCGCCGATCAAGTCCCCAGGGGCTGCTCGACGCTGGGTCGCTTACTTATCGTTCACCCCAACGGGGCCATGTACGGCTGCTATGGAAGTGAACATGCCGAGGTAAGCCGCCTGGGCACGATCTCGGGGCCGGATTTCCCCCCTTTCGACACCTTGCTTGCCCTGGCCCGGGACAACGTTCCGGACCAATGCGCCCGCTGCCCGGAACCGGCTCAGCATTCCAATCCCCTGAGGTAAGCGAATGAGCGTAGGGATGCGTCATTGGTGGTGGCAGAGACCATTTCTTTACCTGGGCCGGATGCACGAAGACAAGGGCGTGGATGTCATCCTGCGTGCATGGGTGGAGCTGAAGGACCGCTTCCCCGACCAGTGCCCACCGCTCTGGCTCGCTGGCGGAACGCCTGATGAGATTGAGCGGATGCGAGGTCTCGCCGAGTTGGGCGATCCGATCAGCCATTACGAACGAGCCGGTTCGTTACTGTGGTGGGGTTACCTCGACCCACCCGGTCTGAGCGCCCTGCTGTGTCGTGTCGGGGTGGTGATCATGCACTCCCGCTACGAACCCGGCGGACGTGTCGTGCTGGAGGCCATGGCGCAGGGGGTGCCGGTCATCGCCACCCCCCACGGTTTCGCGGCGGAGCTGGTGGAAGACTGGAAGACTGGATTTCTGGTGGATTTCGGTGATCGGGATCGGCTTTTGGTACGCATGGCGCATTTCGTTTGTCAGCCGCTGTTGCGCAACGTGCTCGGGGCGGATGCCCGTATCAAGGCACGCCACGCCCTCTCCCGCTGGGATTTCATCGGTTCCCACTGCGCGGTCTATGATGGCCTGTCCGGGAAGACGGCAGCAACGGACGACTCCAGTGCGGCGAGCGATGCGCCAAGGCTCACCACCTTTCGGGAACGGCGCGTTCCGGGGCTCTATCCGTCGCTTGATGCCATGCCCTCGGAGGGCGAGGTCCGATTCTTTGTCGGGCACGGGACGCGAGAAAAGGTGATCGCGCTCGACCGCGTCCAGGGAGGGCGAGGATCTTCGATTCGCTGGCGTGTCGCGACAACGAAGCGGACCTGGGTGGTGAAATGGCCCTATTCACGCCTGGCCAGGACCATGCTCTGGGATTCCTTCACCCCCGACAGCCTGCTCTCCCCTTGTGACCAGCGTTTCAACCGGGAGCGGTTGTCCGGAGACCTACCAGGTTTCGTTCCCTGGGATGCGGTCGACACTGACCATGCACTGCTGCTGCGCCGGGAGTATCCATGCCTCGGCCCCATCACGGCGGACGATGTGGAGGAGCTGGCCCGCTGCTATCGTCGCTTGCATGCCGCGCCCTGTGAGGATGCTGGTCTCGGGTCCATTCTCAAGCAGGATTGGTGCGGCGTTGGTCGGCTGGAAATGCTGGAGACGGGGCTGGCGATCCGAGAAATTCTTGGCACGGGGCCCTGGGACCCAACCCGTCGATGCGGCCTGGGCATGGCGTGGCGTCAGTTCGAACTCGATCTCATCGACGCTCCGATCCCGCGTGCATTTTCGTTGCCGGGAGAGATGATCGCGGCGGTTCGGTTGTTCATGCCGCTGGCGCGGAGCGAGCTGGACCTCCCGCTGACCATCCAGCACGGCAGCGGTGACTTCGAACACTGTTTGCGCCTCGACGACGGTTCCCTGGGCCTGATCGACGGCGAGCACATTCATCCTGGGCTGGCCGGTGAGGATATGGCCGCCGCCATCTTCTTCGCCTTGGACGGGATGGATGCCCCGGTTACTGAGGACATGTGGCGGGAATTTCTCGAGGCGGGGTCCGAGACCGCGGACGAGCAACTGCGTTTGCTCTCTTGGGTGGGTTATCTGGTCTTGGACGAGGTCCGCGCGGAGGCCACCCTCGCGCGGGAGAACCGCTACAAGGCCGCGTTGGAAAAGATGGATCAGGTGGTTCGCCTCACCAAGACTCTGATCAGCCGGTGATCATGATGCGCCCGGCACGCAGATGGGTGGTGCCCGCGAACACCTCGTCAGGGAATTCGGCCAGGGCGACACGCTCACAATGGTCCCTGAACCGCGGCAAACGAACGCGCCGCATCATGCGTTCCAAGTCATCCTCCCGACCCAGGCTCTGGTATCGGCTCGCGATGGCAATGAGCGCCACATACCAGCGTGCCGTGAAATGCCCTGGATCGGCACCGGTCCGCGCGAAGGCCGATTCACGCGGACCGATGATGGCGTCCTCGGCGGACCGCGCCAGACCGTAGGCTCGCTCCCGGTCGCCGAGTTCCAGGGCAGTGCCCGCCGCGTTGGTGCGCATGCGCCAGAGGAATCGGTGGGAAATACTGCGTTCGGAGGCGAAGGCGGCGGCCTCGAAGGCCCGGTCCGCCGCGCTGATATCGCCCTCGGCCCAGCGCGTGCAGCCCAAAATATTGCGCGCCCGAGCCTCCTCGGCGGAAACCGCGTTGTCCATGGCCATTTTGACCGCGATCTGGGCATCGCGTTGGGCGGCATCGAGATCGCCCAGGAGAAAATCCGCCATGGCGATATCCACATGGGCGTGGATGATCTCCGAGAACGAATAGCGTGTCCCTTGGGTGATGCGCAGTAGCTCCCGGTAACAGGTCAGGGCCCGCGCGGGGTCATCGCGCAACGCAAAGGCCGCGATGTTGGACAGCCGCTCGGCGATCACCGTGTAGGAATCGGGCAACAGTGCCAGCGCCTCGTCAAAGGCCCGCAAGGAATCGGCGCGCCGATCCTTCACCTTCAAGGTGACGGCATGGTTGGACAGGGCCTTGCCACGGACCTCCACGTCGACGTCCGACCCAGCTTGTCGGGCCAACTCGCGGCCCCGCTCCGCCGCCCGCAGGGCGTCGTCGAAACGCTCATGCACGTAGTAATAACGCCACTCGATGATCGCCGCCCGGAGCCCCAGTTCATCTGCCTCGTGCCGAGAGATCGGCAGCGAGGGTGAAAACGCCAGCAGGTCGAGCAGGGTGCTCAAACGCCGCTCGTTCTCGCTGCTGCCGATGCGATAGCGCAATACCTCGACATCCAGCCAGTCCGCCAGAACGGTGATTTCGAGTAGAACCTCGTGATCGTCCCGGCCGAAACCGGCCCGCGCACGCAAACTGGCCGCGGCCTTGCCGAAGTAGGCGCTCGCGACCGACCAGTCTCGGGTCGCCGCCAGTTCGCGCGCTACCGATTGCGCGCGCCGCGCGGCCTCCAAAGCATGTGCCGACCCCAGTTCCAGGAGCAGGTTTACACGCCATTGCTCACGCTTCGAAGGCTCGTCGACGATGGCGTCGAGGCGATCCAACAGTTCTTGCGCCGTAATCCCGATCCCCAACCGGTGTTCCTTGACGAACCGATCGATGCGTTCACGGACTAGATCGTGGCTGACCTCCAGGCATTCCGTGCTCCCGGTGCCCACCTGAAAAAGCCCGGATGCGATCAGCTCTTCGGCCCGATTGAGGCCATCGCCCGGGGCGGCCAATACCTCGATGGCGCTCAGCGGCAACTCGCCGTTGAACAGAGCGACGGCGGTGATGGCGCGACGGTAGAACGGCTGGGGCCTGCCCCACCAGGAGGCGATCAAGTGGTCGAAGATGGTATTGACCGAACGCGGCGTGATGTCCCGTTCGGCGAAAAACCGCTCGAGGTCCTCGACCAGGAAGATGCCGCCGTCGTGACGGGCCAGAATACCCTCGGCCTCGTGCCAGTCGGCGGTTAGGCGAAGATGCAGTGGCACGCGTCCGACATGGCGGCAGATCACGCCCGCCTGCGCATCGCCCAGGCCCGGCAGCAGCACTTGCAGGTAGGCCACCGCCTCGGCGTCATTCAAGGGCCGGACGTGAAACGCACCGGCGCTGGCCAAGCTACGAAAGCGCTTCACCACCTGCTGCCACTGTTCCAGGGGCATCACCGATTCCGCCTCGCCCGGGCGACGGCCCGATGCGGTCTCCTCGTAACCGCTATCGCGTAGCTCCACCAACACCGACGCCTGACTCGTACTCAACACGCGACAGGCCTGGAAGAGAAAATCCAGTGTCTCCGCTGTACCGCGGTTCAGCTCGTGAAACACAAGCGCGATGGGCTGATGGCGCGAACGCCTGGCGACCACCCGGCCCAGGTAGGCAAGTAACGGCTCGACGTTCAGATCCCAGCTGCTTTCGAAGTCCCGCAGATCGCTCTTGAGCGTCCGAGCCACCGCTTTGTACATGGGGTCCGTCGCGTCACCGTCCACCAGCCGGGCGACCAGCGCCTCCGGCTCCCAATGGACCTCATCACCGGAGGTCAGGTCACGCGGGTCGGTGCCCAGCAAGGCCGACAGGATCGACACAAACAGCCCGCGGCTGGACAGTTCTCGCCCCACGTCGATGAGGCCGGTCCATGCAGTCGCCCCCGCCGGGTCGGCAAGCCTGTTCAGCAGGTGCGCGACCATGACCGACTTGCCTACGCCGCCGGTGCCGGTCAACACGCACACGGCACCCGGCGGCGGCTCGGAACCTGGCGCATTCGAAACGCGCATCGACGAACTCAAGGCGCCCGTCAGGGCATCGAGCGTATCGCGGCGCTCCCGCCCGATCAGGGCGGCTGGCGCGGCCAATGCGCCCGACCGGGCAGTCGCCTCCGCGCTCAATTCGCAATCAGCGGGCGTTTCGTCATCGTGCCATCCCGTCTCGATCACCAGCCGGCCGACCTCCTGGCGAGGCACGATGGGCATGCCCATCAAATGTTTTTGGCAATCAAACACCCGCCGCGTGGCGCACTCGTCATCCGGTTCGCCGAGCAGAAGTCCGCGCAAGAACCCGTCAGGAAAGTCAGCGGACAATTCGCTCAGGTTGCGGCGCACCCAGCCGGATACGGTGGCGCCATCCACCAACTTCACGCGCATGTTGGTGCGACTGAAGAACCGGCAGGCCTGCTCCAGTGCTTGCTTGGTAAACGGTCGGTTCGCGACCACCACCAGGGTGTTGGCGTACTCGTTGTGGGCAATAACCAAGGTGGCGGCGAAATCACGCAGGCCGATACCCCCGTTGCCGGAGCGCATCTTGGCCTCAATGAAGGTTAACTCTTGGAGCAGGCCCAACACGGAATCATCAGTCGCCAACTCGTGGCTCACGCTACCGTCATAACCCCCATCGCGACTTTGATGGGTAACCAACACCATGCCCGGCTCCAATCGGAACGCCCCCGCGACCATTCGCACCGCTAGTCGCTCGAAGAGTCGCCAGTCCTTCTCGGCGCAAGAACCATCCTCATCGCCCATGGAGATAATTCTCCCTTATCCCAAGATTTCACCATCCCTAAGCTTTCATTGACGGATTTCAGCTCATAAATCAAAAATGCCGGATTATTAAAAAATTAAAGCAAGTCCTTGCGTGGATGGTGGCTTCCCAGAGCCTTTCGGAGTTGATTCTGGTCTACGTGAGTATATCGTTGCGTCGTCGTGATGGAGGCGTGCCCAAGGAACTCCTGGACCACTCGGATATCGACGCCGTTCCTCAATAAGAGTGTAGCGATGGTGTGACGTAGCATGTGGGGCGTCACACGACGCCGGATCCCC
>JBMYTY010000129.1:0-5575 GCA_049604855.1 Gammaproteobacteria bacterium
CGCCATCGTCGGTCGCCTGGTTCCCGATCACGACCCCGTGCACAAGGTCTCCATCATTCCCCGTGGACGTGCCCTCGGCGTTACCCTGTTCCTGCCCGAGGACGATCGCTACAGCTTCTCCAAGCAGCGTCTGGAGTCACAGATTTCCAGCCTGTTCGGCGGGCGTGTCGCCGAGGAATTGATCTTCGGAACGGAAAAAGTCACCACCGGCGCCTCCAACGATATCGAGCGTGCCACGGACATCGCGCGCAACATGGTCACCAAGTGGGGCCTGTCGGACAAACTCGGACCGCTGACCTACAGCGAGGAAGATGGCGAGGTGTTCCTCGGCCGCTCCGTCACCCAGCACAAGTCGGTGTCCGACGGTACGGCGGGCGTCATCGACCAGGAAATCCGCTTGGTCATTGACCGCAACTATGACCGCACGGTGAAGATCCTGCGAGAGCACATGGACACCCTGCACCTGATGTCCGATGCCCTAATGAAGTACGAGACCATCGACAAGGATCAGATCGATCAGATCATGGAGGGCAAGGACCCCGACCCACCCAAGGGCTGGGACGACAAGGGCAACAGCCCCAAGTCCGGCACCTCGGGCGGCGGTGAAGCAAGCACCGGTGAGGAGAAGCCGGATGGCGATGCACCGATAGGTGGACCCGCCAGTCTGCACTGATCAGGGCTTCGCCCTTACGACAAACGCCCGGCTAGAAGGCCGGGCGTTTTTCGTTGTCCCGTCGGCACGCCGCCCGGGTACCATCAGCGCTTTCAGCCTCCCGAATCGCCCCGTGCCCCCAATCGTTCTGCCCTGCGGCGCCCATCGTCTCGTTCTTGATCGTCCCCGCATCATGGGGATTCTCAACCTGACCCCGGATTCATTTTCCGACGCTGGGTGTTTCATCGAACCGCCGTTGGCGGTGGAGCGCGCCCTTGCGATGGTCAGCGAGGGAGCCGACATCATCGACATCGGGGGCGAATCCACCCGGCCCGGCGCGGGCGCGGTCAGTGCCGCCGAAGAACAGGACCGGGTCATGCCGGTGATTGAGGCCCTGGTCCCCGAGCTCCCCGTCCCCGTCTCCATCGACACGAGCAAGGCCGAGGTCATGGCTGCTGCCGTCGCGGCGGGGGTGGGGTTCATCAACGATGTCAGGGCCTTGCGTGAGCCGGGTGCTCTCGATGTGGCGGCCCGATCGGGTGCCTCCGTGTGCCTTATGCATATGCAGGGTGAACCCCGAACCATGCAGGCTGCCCCCGAATATGCCGATGTCGTCGGCGAGGTGTTCTCGTTTCTGATGGAGCGGGTGAGGGTGTGTGAGCGGGCGGGTATCGGCGGGGAACGACTGGTACTGGATCCGGGATTCGGGTTTGGCAAAACCCTCGCTCACAACCTCGCCCTCCTGCGTCATCTTGAACGCTTCGGCGAGGGGGGTATGGCGGTGCTCGCGGGCATCAGCAGAAAGTCCATGATCGGTGCCATCCTGGCTGACGAGGACGGGCCCCGTCCGGTGGAAGGGCGGGTTCATGGCAGTGTCGCGGCGGCCCTTGTTGCGGCGCAACGCGGCGCGGGCATAATCCGTGTGCACGATGTGGCGGCCACCGCCGACGCGTTGAAGATGCATCAGGCGCTGGGTGGTGCTCCCTCAGCTGCTCCGATGGCATAGAACGACAACGAAAATCCGACGTGGGTCGGACTGGGGTATAGATGCAACGCAGGTATTTCGGCACCGACGGGGTGCGTGGGCGAGTGGGTGAACACCCCATCACAGCGGATTTCATGCTCAAACTGGGATGGGCCGCGGGCAAGGTGCTGGCACCGGAAGGCGGGGGACGGGTTGTCATCGGCAAGGACACGCGCATCTCCGGCTATATGTTCGAGGCGGCCCTGGAGGCCGGACTGACCGCGGCGGGCATCAAGAGCATGATGCTCGGTCCCTTACCGACGCCAGGTATAGCCTATCTGACGCGCACCTTACGGGCGCGGGCGGGGATCGTGATCAGCGCCTCCCATAACGCCTACCAGGACAACGGCATCAAGTTTTTCTCCGCCGACGGCTACAAGTTGCCCGACCATGTCGAACTGGCCATCGAGGAGCAGATCGACAAGCCCATGGACACCGTGGCTTCCGAGGCGTTGGGCAAGGCCGTCCGCGTGGAGGATTCACGCGGGCGCTACATCGAGTACTGCAAGAGCACCGTCCCGTCTTCCGTGGACCTTTCGGGAATGAAGATTGTTCTGGACTGTGCGAACGGGGCCACCTACCACACCGGCCCGCGCGTGTTCGAGGAGCTGGGTGCGAAGATCATCAACATCGGCAATGAACCCGACGGATTGAACATCAACGCCGGCTGCGGCTCGACTCATCCCGAATCCCTGCAGGCCCGGGTGATCAGCGAGGGCGCCGATCTGGGCATTGCCTTTGATGGCGATGGCGATCGATTGATCATGGTGGATCACAAGGGCGAGCTGGTGGACGGCGACGAGCTGCTTTACATCATCGCCAATGAGCGCAGGGAGTCGGGCCTCGAAATCCGCGGGGTCGTGGGTACGCTGATGACCAACCTTGGCCTGGAGCATGCGCTGAGGGAACTGGGTGTCGAGCTGCATCGGGCCAAGGTGGGCGATCGCTATGTCATGGAAGTGCTCAAGGAAAAGGGGCTGGTGCTCGGTGGCGAAAATTCGGGCCACATCATCTGCCTGGACCGCACCACCACCGGAGATGGAACGATCTCAGCCTTGCAGGTCCTTGCCGCCATGTACCACTCCGGTAACTCCCTCAATGCCCTCAAGAGCGGCATGAGCAAGTATCCCCAGCTCATGGTCAACGTGCGCATTGCGGGCAAGGTCGATCTTTCCGCCAACGCTTCCATCGAGGCCGCGGTCAAAGCCGCCGAGGACAAACTGGCGGGGCGTGGTCGTGTGCTGTTGCGTCCCTCGGGCACCGAACCCCTGGTTCGGGTCATGGTCGAGGGAGAGGACGGGGCCCTGGTGGAGACCGTGGTCAATGAGCTGGCCGACGTGGTGCGTGCCGAGCTCGGTGCCTGAAACAGAGGGCAGGCAGGGGGTATTTGACCGGAGAATCAGGCCGCGAAGCGATTGCTGAGCCGCCCGACCCCCTCGATCACCACGTCAACACGGCAACCGTCAGGCATGGCCGCGGCGCCCACCGAGGTGCCGCAGGCGATGAGATCTCCGGGTTCCAGGGTCATGTCCTCGGACAGCTTGCTGACGATCTCCCGGGGGCCGTAGAACATGTCGCTCACCGGATAATCCTGCAGGCACTCCCCATCGACCCAGGTCTGAACGCGCATGGCGTCCGGGGTCAGGTCGCTGACCACGCCGGGACCGAAGGGGCCGAAGCCGTCGAAGCTCTTCGCGCGTACCCACTGGGGAAATGTCGGATCGGATTTCAGAATCGCCCGCGCCGTGACGTCGTTCACGCAGGTGTAGCCGAAGATCACATCGTCTGCTTGGTCCGGAGCGATCCGGTGCGCGCGTTTGCCGATCACGATGCCCAACTCGCCTTCGAAGACCACCGGGCCGTCATATCCCTCGGGGCGTGGGATCACCCCGCCCGGATTCAGCTGGCAGGTGCGCAGTTTGCTGAAATACAACGGGTGTGGGGGTTTTGACAGGCCTTCCACCTCGGCCCGCTCATGGAAGTTGTTCCACAGGCCGATGTACTTGCCCGGTTCAAAGGGGTAGATCAACTCCACGTCAGCCAGATTCAGCGCGACACCGGTGGCTTGCGGAGCGTCGAACAGTTCATTGTCAAACAGTTGAACGGAATCCCCCTTGAGTTGGGCGGTGTGGGTTTGGCCGTCGACGCGGCAGCGAATCCAGGTGGTCATGGAGGGCGGGGGGCGTGTGGTTGATGAGGTGTGCCCGGAGTATGAAGTGGCTTGGCCGGAGATGCCCAAACGCTTATAGCGGACTTTTTCCACATGGTGACGGCCCCGGGACATGGTCCCGCTGCCCGGTCATGCGCCAGCGATTTCCAAGACCGATTCGGCAACGTCCTCGACGCTGATATCGCGGATACAGAACTTCTCCAGATCCGGGCATTCGTCCCGCCGACAGCCCTGGCAGGGTACTTCCCGGTAATGCAGTCGATGCCGCGGACCCGGGGGATGCCATTCACCCACCCGGTCGCGACCGCTGAATACCGCCACGCAGGGCAGGCCCGCGGCGTTCGCCAGGTGAAGGGGCCCGCTGTCGTGACCAAGAAACAACTTTCCGCGGCTCAGAATCGCGGCGCTGACCCGGGGTGGGGTTTTTCCACACAGGTTCAGCGTGGGTCCTTTCCACAGGTCCAACAGCGGCTGGACTTCCTGCCATTCGTCGGCGGTTCCCATTCCGAGCAAACCCCAGTCGTCCATGGGAACCCGAATCTTCTTGAACAGTGCGGACCATCGATCCGTTCCCCAGTGTTGGACATCGGTCTTGGCACCGGGGCTGAATACGGCAAACCGCTCGCGGCCGGGCCAGGAGCTGAGCAACAGGTCCGCCGATCGCTGTTCATCCGATGTGAGGTGAAGCCCGCTGTTGTCATCTTCCGGGTCCATAGCCAGTCCCTCCAGAACCCGCAACAGCCTGTCTCCCTCGTATTCACTGCGATGGCCCTGTGCGCGGGGAAGGCGCTGATCGTGAGCCCAACCCACGCCCTCGACGCGACGTGCTCCCCCCAGGAAAAACAATGCCCGGTCACGAAGAACCTGCCACCGGGAGCGGGTCGGGGGCAGGTACACCAGTACGTCAGGCGAAAAGCTCCGGATGGCGCGAATCAGATCGAAGATGCCGCCCACGCCAGGTCGGTCGGCGTAAACGATCTCTCCGTGCACGAGGCCTGAGTGCTCGAGCAGAGAGGCAACCGGCGGGGCCTTGGCGTTCAGGGTTTTCTTGGTCAACAAGCTCCGTGTCGCGTTGGGAAAACGGCGTGCGACGCGATGGAAGGCGGGCAGGGCCACCACAGTATCCCCCAGGCTGCCGATGCGATAGACAAGCACACGGCGGACTTCCGTCTCGGGTGCGGTGCGGGGATCAGGGGGTCGCATGTGGGTGGAGCACGGAATGGGAACGGTGGGTCCCAAGCATTGGGACCGGCCCCATATTCACACAGGCGGAGGATGATGTGTCCTCACGCCATGTTCTCCTGATCCCGTTGATCCAGGGGGAGGGTTCGGAGCGCTATGGGAACAGGGCCGGAGGGCCCGGTCCCGCCCGGCCCATCTCCCCCAGGGTCTGGGGGAGAGGGCAGGTGGTCCGGTCAGAGCATGAGGCGCCGGATGTCCGCCAGGACGTGGTTCAGGTAAGTCGTGAAGCGCGCGCCCTCGGCCCCGTCTATGACCCGGTGGTCGTAGGACAGGGACAGCGGCAGCATCAGGCGCGGTTCGAATTCCCTGCCGTTCCAGACCGGTTTCATCTCTGACTTGGACAGGCCGAGGATGGCGACCTCTGGGGCATTGACGATGGGCGTGAAATAGCTGCCGCCGATACCGCCCAGGCTGGAGATGGAGAAGCTGGCGCCCTGCATGTCGTCGGGCTTGAGCTTGCCATCGCGGGCCTTTTTGGAGGTCTCGG
>JBMYTY010000130.1:0-5545 GCA_049604855.1 Gammaproteobacteria bacterium
TATACCTGTGTGGTGCCGGTTCGTCGGCCACCAACGGCGCGGCCCTGCGCGTGGATGGCGGGGTGGTGCGGGCGGCGCTTTGATCGAGTCGATTGGCCACGGATGAACACGGATTGATCCAGTGCTCCAGTGATTGCGCGACACACAGGGTCATTCGTGTTTATCCGTGTTCATCCGTGGCGGATTCCATTCGCGGCGGGGGCCGCTCCTACAATGGTCCCCCGCTCCGCTCAGGTGATGCCCCGTGACCCTCGATATCGACTTCGTCCGTTCCCAGTTCCCGGCCTTCGCCGAGCCCGGCCTTGAGGGCCAGGCCTTCTTCGAGAATGCCGGTGGTTCCTACGCCTGCCGCCAGGTTATCGACCGGCTGTGTAGCTATTACCGCGCGAACAAGGTCCAGCCCTATTACCCATTCGCCGCCTCCGCTCAGGCCGGCGCGCAAATGGACGCCGCCTACGTCCGTTTAGCCGAGTACCTGAACGTCACGCCGGAGGAGGTCCACATCGGCCCGTCAACCTCCCAGAACACCGCCACCCTGGCGCAGGCCTTTCGGAACGTCTTTAGGCCTGGAGACGAGATTATCGTCACGAACCAGGACCATGAGGCCAACATCGGCGTCTGGCGTCGCCTGGAGGGCGACGGCTTGGTTATCCGGCAATGGAGCATCGATCCGGCTAGCGGCCTTCTGGATCCCGATGATCTGGACGGCCTGTTCACCGACCGCACCCGGCTAATCGCCTTCACTCATTGCTCCAACCTGATCGCCCACATCAACCCGGTGGCGGAGATCTGTGCCAAGGCCCGAGCCGCCGGGGTGATCAGCGTCGTGGATGGGGTGTCCTTCGCCGGTCATGGGCTACCCGATGTGCGCGCCCTCGGCGCCGACATCTACCTGTTCTCCAGCTACAAGACCTTCGGCCCCCACCAGGGCATCATGACCGTACGCCCGGAGATCACGGAGTTGCTGGGCAATCAGGGCCACTTCTTCAACGGGGCGTTGGTTCACAAGCGTCTGGTACCGGCCGGACCGGACCATGCCCAGGTGGCGGCCCTGAACGGTGTGGCGGAGTATTTCGATGCCCTGGATGCCCATCACCATCCCGACGAAGACATCGCGGACCGCCCAGCCCGGGTGCGGGCTCTGATGCACGCGGCGGAGATCCCCATGCTCAAATGCCTGTTGGCGTTCCTGGAGGGAAGGCCGGGCATTCGCTTGCTTGGCTCCTCTGACGCAAGCGAGCGCGCCCCGACTGTCTCCGTGATCGTCCGTGATCATCCCGCCATCGACCTGTCAACGGAACTGGCGGCGCGCGGGATCATGGCCGGAGGAGGGCACTACTACGCCTATCGCGCCCTGCAAGGGCTGGGCGAAGACCCGGAGCGTGGCGCGCTGCGTTTGTCCTTCGTGCACTACACCCACGAAGAGGAGATGGATCGCCTGATCGAGGCCTTGGACGAATTGCTGCCTTGATAGGCGCTGCCCCCCCTTGTAGAGCGGGCTTGCCCCCGGACAGCGCCTGGTATCGACCCCCGAATGAATCGCGGGCAAGCCTGCTTCTACAGGGGAAATATTCGGTAGTGGAGTTAGACCGTAGTCTGGGATGAGCTTGCGAATCCTGGCACAGCCTCGGCGCCAGCCATGCCAGAGGAATGTCGGTTTGGGCCGGGATCAGAAATGTGTCGGACACGCCCAACGATAGAGACCAAAAAGTCCGGACTGGAGCCTCACGATCAGCGCAAATGCCCCCCCCTATCTCCAGCTTCGCATCGCGAAGCTCGCGAGTGACCTCCGCCTCCCGGCCTACCCCATAGTCGCTGCGGAACATGGCATGGCCGGCGTCGCGCAGCAGGGTATCGACAGCCGCGTTGCCGGTGAATTGCCCGGCTGGCCTTCGAGGATTTAATAGCTATCCATGCAGAGCCGCCAGCTTGATCCGGACACACCGAGCCAAACGGGTGGTAATTCTTTATCTGGGGATAAATATTTCTATGCGCAAATCGCGGAAATGGCGATACTGGCCCCGGCCCTGAGGGAAAACCGGGCATCCCGCTCCCAGGGTTCACAAGCGCCCCACGCAGTCGGCGACTGCCTCGGGGCTGACCAGGGCGAGGAACAGACACTCGGCACAAGAGGAAGACCACGCTGGACTTCCTCACCGGGCGCCCGTGACCCCGCCCCGTCTGATCGCCAGCCGAACCCCGGCCCGCGAGCAGACGACCGAGCCATCACACGGAGGGGGAGAGCCATGAAACTCACGGGCAAGAACATCATCCGCCGCATCAACACCATCACCCACGATGGCAAGGTGCTCATCTTCGGCACCTCGGCGAAGGGGAAGCTTTACTACTCAATCAAACGCAGCGGCTTTGAGGACCCAGCCCTCAAGGAAGGCGCCGACCCATTCGGTTTCGAAACCTGGCAGGAGCTGCGTCTCGGCGAGTCCGTCCTCGATTCGTCGGTGGTCGCCTGGGAGAAGGCCAACCTCGCGGAACACGACGGAACGGTACTGGTGCGCAGTGTCTATGGCGATGGCGCCGATGCCACCACCAGTGTCGACGCGCCGGTGCAACTGGTGTCGGCGCAGGGCCACTTGTACGTGTTCCGGCAGGCCCCCAGCGGCAAGATCCTGGTCAATCGCTTCGTCCTCGATGGCATGACCAACCAACTGGTGCCCAAACTCGAGGTGCGCTTCCGCCGTAGCCGGGAACGTCTCACGCCGCACAAGCCCGCCAAGTCGGACAAGTCAGGCAAGAAGTTCGGCGGCTTCGACAGCCTCGATTACCGCGACATCGACGGCAAAAGCTTCTTCGAGCCGGCTCTGGAACTCGGCTTCGCCGGCACCGTGAAGAAGGGCTGGTTCTCGGTGGTCCTGGCACCCACCAGCGACGACGACCGCGGTCGCTGGCACCTGTTCGTCTGCGACGCCGGCAGCAACAAGCTGGTGCTGTATACCGTGGGCAGCGGGTCCGATGGCCTGTTCGACGTCAAGGACTACCTCTACGGGCAGAGCGACCCGGCCAACCGCGAGCAGACCCAGTACCGCTCCATCCCCGGCATCATTCGCCGCGATTTCGACCTCACCGGCCTGGTCATCGCCGGCGCGCCCTCGGCCACCCGCTACGACCTGCAGTCGGAGCAGATCACCGACGCGGGGCCGCAACTGATTCGCGACGCCATGCAGGTCATGCTGGCGGTGCCGGTCACCGCCGACAGCGACGACGCGGCCAAGATCAAGACCGCCGCGCTCAACTTCGCACTCGCTGCCGATGGCAGCCTGTCTCAGATCGACACCACGCCGGACAGCAGCAAAATCCTGCGCAGCGAGACCCGCGACGTGATCACCCCGCTCACCCTGCTCGACGACATCAAGGAATTCGCCGCCCAGGAAAAACCACAGTCCGGGACCATCGTCGCCACCGAGCGCGGTGCGGACGATCAACTGCAAGTCGTCTGCAAGGAGGCGTTCGAGAACGACGCGCTCTCGGCCGGCAACCAGGTCGAAATCCGTGGCACCCGGAGTTACGACGGCCTCTACAAGGTACGCAGCGTCGACGGCAAAACGTTCTCGGTGGATGCCGCCTTCCAGGACAATGAGATGGGTAGCTACGAGGTCGTACCCGAGAAGCGGACCGGCCTGGTGTTCGACAACATGATCGTCGGTTGTGAACGCACCGATGACGGCAAGCTGAAGATTCATTGCGCGGCACACGACCTGAGGGAATACGACGAGGTCCAGATCTCCGGCACCCGGGCCTACGACGGCATCTTTCCCGTCGCGTCGACGGACCCCGACAACAAGAGTTTCGTACTGGAGGTGCCCTACTTCACCGGCGAGGCGGCCAATCTCGCCAAGGTGGTCCGCCGTGGTTTGCACATGGACGGCAATGATCGGGTCGTGACCCCGGACCTGGACCTGGCGCCGCCCAGCCACGCGCGGTCCATGGGCCGCACCCTGTCGGCCTGGGTGCGGGTGGATGGCGCGGGCAACATGGACCAGAACCTGATCGCCAACGGCGGCGGGCTGATGCGCCTCATTCTGCGCAAAGACCAAAAGGTCTCGCTGTGGGTGCAGATGAGCGATGACTACCACACCGTGTGCGATTTCAACGCACTGGACGCCGATACCTGGACCCACTATGCGGCCACGGTCAAATACGACGCGGGCACTGGCAAGACCACCATCGCGCTGGTCCGGGACGGCGTCGAGGTGAGCTCCCCCACCGTCGTATACGGCTCACCGGGCCATCTGGGCGATCAGATGATTCAGTTCCATGGCAGGGATGATCGGGTGGAGATAGAGGCGGCACCCGATCTCACCAACAAGAGCTTTTCGGTGGAACTCTGGGCAAAGCGTGACGGCATCGGCATTAAGCAGCAGGTGCTGGTCTATCAGGGGAAGGGCTCAACCGACAAAAACTTGCAACTTGGCTTCCGCCCCATAGAACAATCCTCCGCCTTCTTTTTCGGCTTTTATAACGACGACGCGGACACGGACCCCTCACAAACGGCTCCGGACACAGACTGGCACCACTACGCGTGCACCTACGACGCGACAACAAAAACTCAGCGGATCTACCGCGACGGCTCGCTCGCGAAGCACCGAAAGGCTGCAGGCCACTACAAAGTCGATAACCCGCCAGCCGCGCTCATTCTGGGCCACGGCGACCCAGGCAAGACGGACCACTGGTCATTCCACGGCAATCTCTCCGACGTCCGGTTATGGAACAAGGCGCTCAGCCAGGACGCAATCATCCAGAACATGTCCAGGCGACTGAGCGGCCACGAGACCGGCCTTTTGGGCTACTGGCCACTGGATGACGGTAGCGCCAAGGATCTATCGCAGAACAACAATGACGGCGTCTTGAAGGGCAGCGCTGCGTGGATCAAGGCGCCTTGCCCGCAGGCCATTGGGAACCCGGATTCGCCTATCGCCCCCCCTGTTCGGGGCATGCATTTCGATGGGGTTCGTGACTACATCACCGTGCCGGGGTTCAGCATCCCCAACAAGTTCACCATATCTTTGTGGGCCACAAGCGACACAATGGATTGGCGTTCCGGGAGCACTGTGTGGTCAGCATATAGTGTTGAGCCACTGGGAGATTTCTCACGTCGCTACAATTTTTTTCTGGGCGCCGATGACAACAACACCTCGCAAAGAATCAGCTTCCTTGGTCGGTCCGCCATGGCGTTTGATGAACACCCGCCAACTTTAGAAACGGGTGGCTCGCCCGCAGACATCACGAACTGGCATCACTATGCCACCACCGTCCAGTTTGACTCGAACCAAAACAAAACCACTTTCCGTTTCTTTATTGATGGTGAAAAGGTAGAAGAAAAATCCAGGGATGATTTAAGCCTGCCTGATAAATTGGACAGCATGGTCATTGGTGCCTCGGCATCAGATGGGGGCTTGGCTGGGCCAATCATCCGTGACTACTTCGCCGGCTTTATTGCCGATGTTCAGGTTTGGGACTCAGCACGCTCCGAAGCTGAGATCAAAGCTGGCATGTTTCAGAAGCTCAGCGGGGATGAGGACGGCTTAGT
>JBMYTY010000131.1:0-5536 GCA_049604855.1 Gammaproteobacteria bacterium
GGCGACCGCAACCCTGGTCACTGTCGAAGAAGCGGAGCGTCTGATTGAGGTTGCGCATCAGGTCAGCGGCCATGGGCTGCAACGCGGACTCGATGGGCCCCAGTTGCGCCGATCCACTGCCATCGACGGGAAGCTCCGAGAGATAGTCCCTGACCTGCAGGTTGGACATGACCTCCTTTACGGGCATACCGGACCCGTCGGAAACCGCCTGAACCATGGCCTCAAGACCCACGGGGACCCGACGAACATATATGGCGTTAAACGCCCAGTTGGCGAGAATGATGGTGCTGTAGCGCCATCCCAATTCGATGATCCCGTAGGTCTGACTGGGATCCGCGGAGGCGATTTGCCGGATCGCCACTGAAACGCTGGGAACCACCGTTCCGACCTTGACGCACTTCTCCCCGGTCGCGGCAAGATAGCGCTGCATGATCTCCGTGGGCGCGAAGCCATAGACCTCACTCGCCTGTTTCCGGTCTCGGTCGCCCGTGCCGAAAGCCTGGCGACCAAATGTGACGGCTGACCCGCCGAGGACTTCCGACCCTTTTTCCTTGGCGGCCTGAGCGGAACTGGCAACGCTGGGATCGCGATTGTCCAGATAGGCAAAGGGCTGCTCTTCAAGAAACAACCGAATACGTGACACCGAGCGCATCACGCGCTTGGGAACCGCCTCCATGGCTTCGTGCAATGTCTTCTCGAACAGGTCGACGACATCCTCCGGACGGTCAACCAGTTCTCCGCTGAACTGCTGTTCGTCACCGCTTCCCTGGTAGCGAATGTCGTACTCGCCGGCCCCGGCCCGAACCACGAGGACGTTGCTGATGAGTTCGTCCACTCCGCCGACGTTGTCGGCTCCGGACTTTTTCTTACTGAAGATCATGCGTCTCTCTCTCCAGTCCCGACGGCTCGGCGGGTCACGGAGCGGGCATCACGCCGACTGCGCGCTTCCGATACTTGAGTTGAAAGTGGGGCGGAGGCCCGTACGGTTTCGCGATACACCATGTCAATGCCCCACCGATTTGCCCATCTCGAACACCGGCATGAAGACAGCGACCATCATTCCGCCAATCAACAGACCGATCACCACGGTCAGGATTGGATTGATCATGGAAGTCCATTGCTGAACCTGCTCGTCGAGAATTCGATCGAAGTAATCCGCGGCGGAGAGCAACAACTCATCCAGGGAACTACTCTCCTCTCCAGCGGAGATCATCTGAAGAACGATGCCGGAGAACACATCGTGTTCTCTGAACGACTGCGCGATCCCCATCCCGGATTCGATGTCATCCGCGATGTCCATGAGCACATTTTCGATGTACCGGTTTCCGCTGGACGGGGCCGCCAGTTCCAGGGCCTGAAGGATCTCCACTTCGTTACGGACCTGCACGGCGAATGTGCGCAGAAACCGGGCCAATGCGCCCAAGCGCCAGATCCGCCCGATGATGGGGATGTCCAGTTTCACCTCGTCCCAGACCAGGCGCCCCTGAGGGGTCGCGATCCAGAGCACGAAGGCCCCGATTGACATCACCAGCACCAATCCAATCACGTACCACCACTGCTGCCAGATATCGCCAAGGTCCATCATGATCTGGGTGGGTACGGGCAGCTCTGAACCGAAGGACTGAAACACCTTGGCGAAGCGCGGGAGGATGAAAAAGGTCATGGCATTGAAGGCCACGAAGAACGCTCCGATGACCATTACCGGATAGGTCATAGCCGATCGAACCTTTTTGCTCACCACATCGGCGTTACCAAGATAGTTCGCGAGATGCACCAGCGCATCCTCGAGCCGTCCCGACCCCATGCCCGCGCGTACCACGTTGATGTAGATGTCATCGAACACGTTGCGGTGTTGGGCCAACGCGTCGCCGAGATCGGCACCGTGTTCAACATCGTCCACAACTTCGTCGAGCACATCCCGGAATTTGCGCTGGGGTGTTTCCCGCGCGAGGTTCTTGAGCACATCCACCAGCGGCAACTGGCTGGAGATCATTGCCGCGAACTGGTTGGTGAAAATCAACAGGGACGATAGCGGGATCCCAGCCATCAGTTCGTCTCCCCGAGTACCCTAATCACCTCGGCGAAGGTCGTCACCTCGTCATCCACCAGCTTCAATCCATGACTGAGCAAGGTGGTCATACCACTGGTACGCGCCAATTCACGTAAACGGGAATCCGTGAAGTCATCGGACGCAATCAGACTGCGAACCGATTCATCGATCTCGAACACCTCGAAAACGGCGCGCCGACCGCCATATCCGGTCTGGCGACAGTGTTTACACCCCTTGCCCTCGGCGTACTCCATCTCTTCATCGATATCCACGCCGAGTTGCTCAAGGCGTTCCCTCGAGATGCCGTCCTTCGCGAGCTTGTCGATGATTTCCTGACCGGTGACCTCCGCGCGGCAGTGAGGGCAGATCTCTCGTACGAGACGCTGAGCGATCGCGAGTGTCAGGGCGCTGGCCACGAGGAATCTCTCGATCCCCATATCGATCAGGCGGGAAACGACACCCACGGCGTCGTTGGTATGGATGGTGGAAAAAACCACGTGACCGGTGAGCGATGCCTGGATGGCCATACCGCCGGTTTCAGCATCTCGACACTCACCGACCATGATCACGTCGGGGTCCTGTCGCAGGATGGTGCGCAATCCGCTGGCGAAGGTAAGGCCGATCTTCTGGTTCACCTGCATCTGGTGCACACCGCCCATCTGGTACTCGACCGGATCCTCGACGGTCAGGACGTTCTTCGACTGCTTGTCGATACTGCCCAAGCAGGAATACAGGGTCGTCGTCTTACCCGATCCGGTCGGGCCGGAAATCATGATCAAGCCGTACGGGGCGTGCAGCTTGTCCTTGAGCAGGCGCAGATCGCGGTCGAGCAATCCCAGGGCCTCCGGTGATGGGCGAAGGGCGGACTTGTCGAGCAGACGCATCACCACTTTCTCGCCATGTACCGTGGGATAAGTCGAGACACGCACATCGATGGGCTTACCTCGAATGGCCACCCCGATGCGTCCATCCTGGGGCCGCCGTTTCTCCGCGACATTCATGCCGGACATGATCTTCAGGCGAGAGGTCACCTCGGGGATATAGCCGCGCGGAAGGGAGCGTTCTTCGTAGAGGATGCCGTTGACTCGAAGCCGCACGAGCAGCCGCTCCTCCGTCGGTTCGATATGAATATCCGACGCACCGGCGATCGATGCGCGATGCAGAACGAAATTCACGATCTTGGGCACCTCGATCTCCGTGATCTGCTCGGCAATCGTGTCCTCTTCCTCCTTGGAAATATTGATCGCGAGACCGACCTCTTCATCGTCATCCGTCATGGCGGTATGGCCGACGCGCTCCAATGTCTCGTAGAGTGCCTGCGCGGTGACCACGCACACCTCAAAATCGCGATCATCCTGGAGCTGGACCCAGTCGATCAGACGCAGGTCGAAGGGATCGATGCAGGCCAGACGCGGACGGGCCCCCTCCTCGCTTTCCAACACCAGACAACCCTTGGACCGGGCCCGCTCGACGGGCAACCAGTCCGGGGTTTCCGCGTGCGAATACACATCGTCGGTGTCAGCAAGCACGGTATATCCGTATTCCTGCTCAACCCATTCGTAGATCTTGTGAATGTGCCGCGCCGACCGCTTATCGGCCATGAGGCGGAAGAACGTACCGGAGGTTGAGCGCGCCTCCGCGAGTAACGCCGAAGCATCGGACAGGTTCATGAGCCCGAGCTTGACCATACCGCGTGGCAGGTCGGGAAGGTCATCGACCACGATTCCCGGAGATTCCAGCTCTACCGCACCCGTGTCACGCCCTGAGTCCTCGGCTGGCGCGGCGGAGGATGTCGGCAGGCTATCCGGCCCTACCGCGGTCACCGCATCGGCATCCGCGGCGGCCATCTCCGTCACCTCATCCGACGCATCGTCCGAATCGCCGGACACCACGGTCGCGTCATGGTCCGCCTCCGCGCCTACAACGGTCGCATCAGGGTCAGGCTCGTCACCCACCAGCGTGGCATCCGCGTCTTCCCCGGCTCCGACCACGCTCGCATCCGCATCGGGTTCACCAACCTCCGTTTGTGCATCTCCTTCCCCAACGTCCGTAGCGTCTTCGTTCAGCTCATAGCCGCCGCCGAAATCCGCTTTCGCACCACGCCGCGCCCCTTCTATTTCGCCCACCTCGGTTTCGTCGGCGTCGAATTCAAGATCGACATCCCACTCGACTCCCGCTTTGTCGGATGCGCCCTCCACCGTGGTCACCTCGTCCTCGGGGTCCGGGTCGCCCACCACGGTGGCATCGTCATCCGATGGTTCGCCCACGATGGTTTCGTCCGCATCCATGGAAGTGGCCATGCCCCCCAACGGCGCCCCAAAAACCTGTGTGGACTGGAAGTCCTCGCCCGGAACCTCCTTGAGTTGTTCTGGATTCGCTATCTCCGTCATATCTCCATGCTCATCATGATTGTCTTTCGCATCGGAAGCGTATTCCGGAGTTTCATCCGAACCCGGCACAATGCGCAGCGCCGTCATTCCGATCTGCACCGAGATCCCGCTCTGAACGGGGACAGGCTCCACAATGGACTCCCCGGACCAGCGGGTCCCATTTCGGCTATTGAGGTCTTCGAGCATCCAGCCGCGCTCATCGTCCCAGAACAGACGACAGTGTTTGCGGGACAGATAGCGATCATCCAAATTCAGGCGGGTCCGGGTCAGACCGGTTTCATGCATCCTGCCGATTATCAACTCCCCACCCCCACCGGCGGCGACGTACCGCTCGAAACGACCGTCCGAGTAGTGGATAAACAACTCGATACTCTTGTCGCGCAGCGCCGGGCGGTTGAAGGCTTCAGGCATTACTCACGACCTCCCGAGGAATCACTAGCGGCATCGTATACCACACGGAACCCCACCGAGGGGTTGCGCACTGTCGGATCGAAGTGAAACCGTGCGGAACACCGCCCCATGAGGGCTGGCGTGTTATATGCGCCCCCCCTGACCGTTCGATCGATGCCGTCACCGGTCTCGCACACCGGATCCTGGACGCCGTTGGAAAGACTCCGGTAATACCCTTCCGCCCAGACATCCTCGCACCATTCCCAGACATTGCCGGTCATGTCTGAGATATCGAAGGGTGAATTGCCGCGTGGGAACCGCCCCACCGGCGTGGTGCCGGTATTGGCCCGGTCGATATTCGCCCGGTTAGCGTCCCAGGGATCAGCGCCCCAGGGATAGGGCCGTTTCTCCCCGCCTTTCGCTGCATATTCCCACTGGGCCTCCGTGGGCAGGCGCCCACCAACCCATTCCGCATATCGTTTCGCGTCTTCCCAACTCACGCCGACGACGGGGTGGTCCCCCGCCCCCAATACCGGATCATCCATGAAGGGCGGCACTTCCCAACCCGTGCTGTTGAGGAACTCGCGATAGGCTGCATTGCTTACCGGGTTGACGTCCATGTCGAACGCCCCGATGTCGTCTGCGGGGATCTCCCACAGGTCGACACCGGTTCTCGGATTCGAGTGAATCGAGCTCGAGGTGTCGT
>JBMYTY010000132.1:0-3561 GCA_049604855.1 Gammaproteobacteria bacterium
GATTCATGAAGCCCTGGGCCTCGGCGAACAGCTCGGGCTCGTCCACCAGGATCTCGCCGATGTCATTGCGCAGGTAGTCGCGCAGGGCACGGATGATGACGTTGGATTCCTGGTAGATCAGGAAAGGCGCCTCGCGGCCTTCGGCGGCCTGGGCGATGGCGTCCCACAGCTGGGTCAGGTAGTTGAGGTCCCACTGCAGCTCTTCGGCGCTGCGGCCGACACCGGCGGTGCGCACGATGACGCCCATGCCCTGGGGAAGGTCCAGTTCGGACAGGGCCTCACGCAGTTCGTTGCGGTCGTCTCCCTCGATACGGCGCGACACGCCCCCGGCGCGGGGGTTGTTGGGCATGAGGACCAGGTAGCGGCCGGCAAGACTGACGAAGGTGGTGAGGGCGGCACCCTTGTTGCCGCGCTCCTCTTTCTCCACCTGGATGATGATCTCCTGACCTTCCTTGACCGCCTCGCTGATGCTGGGGCGACCGGAGCTCTCCAGGGCTTTTTCGCTGAAGTAGCTGCGGGAGATTTCCTTGAAGGGGAGGAAGCCGTGGCGCTCGGCACCGTAATCGACGAAGGCGGCTTCCAGGCTGGGCTCGATGCGGGTGATCCTGCCCTTGTAGACGTTGGCCTTTTTCTTTTCCTTGGCGGGGGTCTCGATGTCAAGATCGTAGAGTTTCTGGCCATCGACGATGGCAACACGCAACTCCTCGGGATGAGTTGCGTTGATGAGCATTCGCTTCATTTTGTGCGTTCCACGGGCCAGCGGAGGCCGCCTGGGGAACGAAGCGGAATACGGCGAGGTTGTCCGTACCGGGCCGGCGCCCGCGCATGTGACGCGCGGGCCACTGAGGCCTTGGCTGAGAGCCTTGGCGGATTGTCCAGGCGCCTGGTCCGTAGGACCGGCGCCCTGGGTGAATTCGGCAAAGGCGGCTGGTGTGCCACTTCGTTCCGCCGGGAGGTCGGCGGTCGTCGCATGCCGGGTTGGCTGGTATGCCCGCCGGCCTGTGCCGGCGCCCCGCTGCGCCCTGATTCTATGGTTGTCGGTGGAGGCCGCCGGTGCCTTCGGCTCCCGGCGCACCCGATTCCCGGGCCGTTTCACATGGGCCGGGCAGGTTCTGTCGTGTCAGTCCCCCGGTGGGTGGTCACAATCACCACCGATTGGAGGACACCGCACTATAGCAATCGCCATGCCGGTCAACAAACCTTTGATTCGGGAACGGTTTTTCCACCATGCGCACCGTCGCGGCGATGGCTTGCTAGACTCGCGCCATGACAGCTAGCCCACCTTCCTCACCGCCGTTCTACCGCGGACGCCGATCCATCCGCCGTGACGGTGCGTGCTCGCTCCGCGCTCCTCAACATAGTGTCAACTATGCCTTCGTCGCGCTCCGGTCCGCGCGCCCCGTCACAACGGCGTCTCGACGCCCTCGCGACGAACGGCGGTGAGCAATGCGGGCTAAGACTGCGTCCACCGTACGCATCGTCGAGGTGGATTCCGAGCATGCGGGTCGCCGCCTGGACAACTTTCTCGGCGCCCATCTCAAGGGTGTGCCCCGAACCCTGATCCACCGTCTGTGCCGCAAGGGACAGGTGCGGGTCAATGGCGGGCGCGCCAAGGGCGACCGGCGCCTGGAGGCGGGCGACAAGGTGCGCATCCCGCCCGTTCAGGTGCGCGTCGACGGCGATTCACCGGCACCGTCGCCCGGGGCGGTCGAACGCCTGCGTGATCGCGTGGTGCACGAGGATGACGACCTGCTGGTCATCGACAAGCCCTCCGGTATGGCCGTACACGGCGGTTCCGGGGTGCGGGTGGGTGTCATTGAGACCCTGCGCCACATGCGCCCGGATGCGCGTTTTCTGGAGTTGGTGCACCGCCTTGATCGCGATACCAGCGGCCTGCTCATGATCGCCAAGCGTCGGCCGATGCTGACCCACCTGCACGAGGCCCTGCGCGACGGTGTTATCCGTAAGGAATACCTTGCACTTGTGCAGGGTGTCCCGCCGAAGCGCGGCCTTGTGGTGAATGCACCCCTGCGCAAGAACACCTTGAAGGGCGGGGAGCGGGTGGTACGTGTCGATTCGTCCGGCAAGGCCGCGGTGTCGCGCTTCCATCTGCGCGAGAACCTGGGTGATTGCGCCCTGGTGCAGGTGGCCCTGGATACCGGGCGGACCCACCAGATCCGTGTCCATTCGGCCCATTCAGGCCACCCCCTGGCAGGTGATGGCAAATACGGCGACGAGGCCTTCAACCGGGCTATGCAGGCTCGGGGGCTCAAGCGCCTATTTCTGCACGCCTGGCGTCTGAATCTGCCCCTGCGTGACGGGGCAAACTTGCGCCTCGAATGCGCCCTGGATGCGGAACTCCGATCCGTTCTGGACGCCCTCAAGGCCCGTTGACGCCCCGACCCGCGCGAGCCTCTCGGCGTCCGCTCTTCTCTCCCTTACACGATCTGCTCCATGAACCGATCCTATGACCTCCTCGTCTTTGACTGGGATGGTACCGTTGTGGACTCCGAAGGCGATATCGTCGCCTGCATGCAGGGGGCCATGGTGTCCTGCGGGCTGGCGCCCGCCACCCGGGATGATGTCCGCAATATCATCGGCCTGGGACTCATCGATGCCTGCCAGCGCCTCATGCCGGAGTTCGAGCCGTCCATGCATGAGCGCGTCGTGCAGGCCTATCGTCGGCATTGGTTGAGCGCCGAGCGCGGACCCGCGCTTTTCCCCGGCGTCGATGTCGGCCTGCCAGCCCTGGCCGAGGCGGGTTACACGCTGGCCGTTGCCACCGGCAAGAGCCGCCGGGGGTTGGACAAGGGCCTCGATGAAAGTGGTCTGCGCCCCGTGTTCGCCGACACCCGTTGCGCCGATGAGTGCGCGTCCAAGCCCCATCCGCGGATGCTGCTCGAACTGATGGATGTGCTGGGCCACGCCCCGGCACGGACCCTGATGATCGGCGATACCGAGTGGGACCTGCTCATGGCGCGCGATGCAGGCTGCGACAGTCTGGCGGTAAGTTATGGCGTGCATGATCGTGGGCGTCTTCAGGCCCTGGGGCCAAGGGCGGTGGTCGATAGCTTTTCCGATATTCCCCGCTGGCTGGGGATCAACCTGGATACACCGGAAACGACAATATGAGCGAACCCACTGACACCTCGGCAAAGGCATCCAACCCTCCGAGCGATTCGAGCGGCAGGGTGGACAAGGGCGACACCATGCAATGGGAGCGGGGTGTGCTGGAAAAGGTCGCCATGGCCAGCATCACCGAGCAGAGGCGTGCGCGTCGCTGGGGGATCTTCTTCCGCTTCCTGGTGCTCGCCTACCTGACCGCGGTCCTGGTACTTGCCTACCTGCCCGCCGACTGGATGGACTCGGGACAGTTGACTGAGGAGCCTCATACCGCGCTTGTTGAACTTTCCGGCGTGATTGCACCGGGCACCGAGGCCAGCGCGGAGAAGATCATCGCGGCCCTGCAAAAGGCCTACGAGGATGACAACACCAAGGCCGTGGTCCTGCGCATCAACAGCCCCGGCGGCAGCCCGGTGCAGGCCGGCCGGATCAACGACG
>JBMYTY010000132.1:3571-5447 GCA_049604855.1 Gammaproteobacteria bacterium
GGCGCGCCAAGGGCGACCGGCGCCTGGAGGCGGGCGACAAGGTGCGCATCCCGCCGGTACACGTGCGCGAGGAGGGCGAGGCGCACGCGCCCTCGGCGGGTGCCATGGAGCGCTTAGCCGACCGCGTGGTGCACGAGGATGACGATCTGCTGGTGATCGATAAGCCTTCAGGCATGGCGGTGCATGGGGGATCGGGTGTGCGCATCGGTGTTATCGAGACCCTGCGCCATATGCGGCCCGATGCGCGTTTCCTGGAACTGGTGCACCGCCTTGATCGCGACACCAGCGGCCTGCTCATGATCGCCAAGCGACGGCCCATGCTGACCCATCTGCATGAGGCCCTGCGCGACGGTGGGATTCGTAAGGAATACCTGGCCCTGGTGGCGGGTGTACCGCCGAAACGGGGCCTGGTGGTGAACGCACCCCTACGCAAGAACACGCTGAAAGGCGGTGAGCGGGTGGTGCGGGTGGATAGCACGGGCAAGGCGGCGGTGTCGCGTTTTCACCTGCGCGAGAACCTGGGTGATTGCGCCCTGGTGCAGGTGGCCCTCGATACCGGTCGTACGCACCAGATCCGCGTGCACGCGTCCCATGCGGGGCATCCCCTCGCGGGGGACGGTAAGTATGGTGAGCCGACGTTCAATCGAGCCATGCAGGCGCGGGGGCTGAAGCGTCTATTTCTGCACGCCTGGCGTCTGAATCTGCCACGGCGAGACGGGGCAAACTTGCGCCTCGAATGCCCGCTGGGGCACGAGTTGCAGTCGGTGCTGGACGACCTCAAGGCCCGCTGAACCCGATCCGCCGACGAAGCAGGGCGGCGTCCAGACTTCATTCTCCTCACACGATCCGATTCATGAACCGACTCTATGATCTCCTCGTCTTCGACTGGGACGGCACCGTCGTGGACTCCGAGGGTGACATCGTCTCCTGTATGCAGGGCGCCATGGTGTCCTGCGGTCTGGCACCGGCCTCCCACGAAGACGTGCGCAACATCATCGGCCTGGGCCTGATCGATGCCTGCCAGCGGCTGATGCCCGAGTTCGAGCCGAGCATGCACGAGCGCGTCGTGCAAGCCTACCGGCGGCATTGGCTCAGTGCCGAGCGTGGCCCGGCGCTGTTTCCCGGCGTCGATGTGGGCTTGCCGGCACTGGCCAGGGCCGGTTTCACCCTGGCCGTGGCCACGGGCAAGAGCCGCCGCGGACTGGACAAGGGCCTGGATGAGAGCGGCCTGCGCCCCTTGTTCGCGGACACCCGCTGCGCCGATGAATGCCAGTCCAAGCCGCATCCACAAATGCTACTCGAACTCATGGACGTGCTCGGGTACGCACCAGAACGGACGCTCATGATCGGCGATACGGAGTGGGACCTGGTCATGGCGCGGGAAGCCGGTTGTGACAGTCTGGCGGTCAGCTACGGCGTGCACGAGCGGGCGCGACTTCAAGCCCTGGGCCCGAAGACGGTGGTGGATAGCTTTTCCGACATTCCCCGCTGGCTGGGGATCAACCTGGATACACCGGAAACGACGATATGAGCGAACCCACTGACACCACATCGACTCAATCCAGCGCGCGGTCCGCCGCATACGGCAAGGTGGACAAGGGCGATGGCATGCAATGGGAGCGCGGGGTGCTGGAAAAGGTCGCCATGGCCAGCATCACCGAACAGAGGCGTGCGCGCCGCTGGGGGATCTTCTTCCGCTTCCTGCTGCTCGCCTATCTGACGACGGTTCTGGTCCTTGCCTACCTGCCCGCCGACTGGATGGACTCGGGACAGTTGACCGAGGAGCCGCATACCGCCCTGGTGGAGCTGGCGGGCGTCATCGCCCCGGGCAGTGAGGCCAGCGCCGAGAAGATCATCGCGGCGCTGCAAAAGGCCT
>JBMYTY010000133.1:0-5383 GCA_049604855.1 Gammaproteobacteria bacterium
CGGCACCCGTCCGATGGCCGCCTACGGCCGTCACGGCGACGCCTGGGCCGCGCAACGCGCCGAGCGCCTCGCGCAACGCCTCGACCTGACTGATCAACAGAAAACCGAGATCGAGGCGATCTTCAAGGCCAACGCTACAGCCCTGCCCGAGGCACGGGATCGCATGCACGACGCCATCGGCGCGGTGCTCACGGAAGACCAGAAGGCGCGCTGGACACCTGGTGCGATGAGACGGAGCCCCGGCATGAGACAGGGCCCCGGGATGAGACAGGGCCCCATGCACCGCCCCGCGAATGGGCGCGGACAGGGCACCTGCCGCCAGGCCGTTCAGGGCTGATCAAGAACACGCCCGGGAACGACATCAACGTCGTCAACGCCCGCGCGGCGGCATCGGAGGCCGTCGCGCCGGTTTGATTTCGCGGGCATACAATCGCCGCCGCTTCCGCCTCAGGCCGGGCGGGTCACCGCGACGCTTTCAGGCGACTTCGAGCAGGTACACCGCGAACAAACCATCCTCACCCAACCAGTGACGCACCTGCCGGAAGCCGGCCGCGCGCGACAGGGACAGGAACTCCTCGGGGGCGTATTTGTAGGAGCACTCGGTGTGTACCGTCTCGCCCGCACGCAGGTCAAAGCGGTGTTCGTTGACGCGCACCTTTTGGTCGGCGCGACTCACCAGGTGCATCTCGATCCGTCCGGCTTCGGCGTTGTAGAAGGCCTTGTGCTCGAAGGCATCCGGGTCGATGTCGGTATCCAGTTCGCGCCCCATGCGATGCAGCAGGTTGAGATTGAACTGGGCGGTGACACCGGCGGCGTCGTTGTAGGCGGCGTTGAGCACCGTCTCGGATTTTTTCGTGTCGACGCCGATCAGCAACATGCCGCCACGCCCCACGGTCTCGGCGACCATGGCAAGAAAGCCCTCGGCCTCGCCGGGATCGAAGTTGCCCAGGCTGGACCCCGGAAAGAAACACAAACGGTCGCCGCGCGGCGCGGCATCCGGCACGGGCATGGAGTGGGTGAAATCCACGCAGGTGGCATGCACGGGCAACCAGGGGTACTCGTCCACCAGTTGGTGAGCCGTCCACTTCAGGTATTCGCAGGAGATATCCATGGGCACGAAGGCGGATGGGCGCAGCGCATCGAGCAGCAGCCGCACCTTGGCCAGGCTGCCCGCGCCGGGTTCGATCAATACCCGGCCCGTTCCGGTGAGCTCGGCGATTTCACCGGCCAGAGAGCGGAGCATGCGCCGCTCCACCCCGGGCACGTAGTACTCGGGCTGGTCGCAGATCGCGTCGAACAGGGCGGAGCCCCGTTCGTCGTAGAAAAATTTTGGCGGAATGGCTTTCACCTCCCGCGAAAATCCGTCCAGCACCGCGTCCTTCAGGCTGAGGCTTTCCGGCTGGTGATCGTGAAAGGTGATCCGGTGTCGCGCACCAGCCCCGGTGGCGGCGCCATTGATAACGGCATTCATCAAGCGTCCTCCGCCAGTCGGAGGCCGGTGAAGGCCCAGCGGTCATGGGGGTAGAAAAAGTTTCGGTAGCTTGCCCGGCCGTGGCCCTCGGGAGTGGCGCAACCCTTTCAGCACCATCTGGTTGGCCATGAACTTGCCGTTGTACTCGCCCATGGAGCCCTCCAGCGGTTTGAAGCCGGGGTAGGGGCCGTACGGGGTCGCGGTCCAGGCCCAGAGGTCGCCGAACCACTGACCGTCCTCACCGGCCGGGGCGGGATGCAACAGGTCCCGGCCGACGAAGTTGCCGCGCACGGGTTTCTCGGCGAGCAGGGTTTCCAGTTCCTCCTCCAGGGGCAGTCGTTTGCCGACCCAGCGTGCGTAGGCATCCGCCTCGTAAAAGCTCAGGTGACAGACCGGTTCGTGGGGATTGAGCGCGCGTTCACCGCCCAGGGTGAACTGCCGCCACTGATCTTCGACCTGTTGCCAATACAGGGGATGGCGCCAGCCCTCGCGCCGGATCAGATACCAGCCATCGGCCAGCCACAGGGCGGGATCTTCGTAGCCGCCGTCCTCGATGAACTCCAGGTACTCGCCGTTGGTGACGAAACGATCGGCCAGGCGGTGATCGCGGGTGAGCACGCGATGGCGTGGCGTCTCGTTGTCGAAGGCAAACCCTCCGGCCGCGCCGATCTCCTGGATGCCGCCGGGGCGCCCCACCCAACCCATGGCGCGGGTGCCGCCCGCCGGGACTTCGAGGCCGGACCGGTAGGCGGGTTTCATGGGGTTGACGGACAGGTTGTGCTTGATGTCCATGAGCAGCAACTCCTGGTGCTGCTGTTCGTGGTTCAAGCCCAGGGTCACGCGGAAGGCCAGCTCGTCCCAGCGACTGTCCGGGACGCTGCTGATCAGATCCTCCATGGCCGCATCCACATAGGCCCGGTACTCGTAGACCTGTTCCACGCTTGGTCGGGACAAGAGCCCGCGCTTGGGGCGCGGATGCATGTTGCCCACGGTCTCGTAGTAGCTGTTGAACAGGTACGCGAACTCCGCATTGAAGGGCGCGTAGTCGGGGCGGAAATGCGGCAGGACAAAGGTCTCGAAAAACCAGGTGATGTGGGCGATATGCCACTTCGGCGGGCTGGTCTCGACAATGGACTGGATCTGGTAGTCGTCGGTCACCAGGGGGGCACAGAGGGATTCACTGTCGGCCCGCACCCGGGCATAGGCCTGGCGAAGCTCATCGCGGCCCAGGCTGGGGGCCGTCTGATTGGTCATGTGGTTGTTCCTGGCTCTGGAGGGTCGCCGTTCCGTATATGCGCGGCGGCGGATCGTAACTTACCGAAATTACAGCGCCGTATCCGCCGGGGGTCTCCCCATGGGCAGTACGGCTTGCCGCCGATCCACATTTTCTTCGTCAGTCGTTGCACATTCATTGCGCATTCCCCCCCCTAAGCTACGGGCCATGATCGGAATCCGTGTCATATCCATCGCTGCCTGGTGTTTTGCACTGTGCATGCCTTCCGTGGCGCACGCGCTGAGTATCGACGAGGCGCGTCATCTGCTCACCCGCACCGGCTTTGGCGCACCTTGGGCCGAGGTGGATGCCTTGCGCGGCCTCTCCCGCGAAGCGGCAGTGGACCGGCTGCTCGGACAAGTGCGTCGGGAGGCCATCACCCCGGCACCAGACCTCGAATCACTGCGCGCGACGGTCCGTGTCCGCGACATGAGCGAAGACCAGAAGCGCGCCATAAGGCGGGAACGACGGGCGGGCAACCTGGCCCTCATGCGCTGGTGGTACCGGGAGATGCTCGACACGCCGTCACCGCTCACCGAGCGAATGACCCTGTTCTGGCACAACCACTTCACCTCCAGCCTGCGCAAGGTGAAGAACGCCCGGCTGCTGCTGCGCCAAAACCAACTGCTGCGCCAACACGCCCTCGGCCGCTTCGACGTGCTGTTACACGACATCACCCGGGACGCTGCCATGATCCGCTACCTGGATGGACAGTCGAATCGTAAAGGCGCGCCGAACGAGAACTTCGCCCGCGAACTCATGGAACTGTTCACCCTGGGCGAAGGCCGCTTCAGCGAATCCGACGTACGCGAGGCTGCCCGCGCCTTCACCGGCTGGGTGGTGAACCGCGAAGGACGGGTTCGTTTTCTCCGGGGCCGCCACGACTACGGCTCGAAGACCGTTCTCGGTGCGCGGGGTCGCTTCGACGGCACCCAGTTGATCAACCTGTTGCTTCGGCAACAACGTACCGCCGAGCATGTCACGGAGAAACTCTGGCGGGAGTTCGTTTCCCCCGACCCGGATCCGGAACAGGTCAATCACCTGGCGGGAATCCTGCGCGATCGTGGCTACGACATCACGGCCCTGATGCGGGCACTGCTGTTGAGCGAGGACTTCTGGGCGCCGGAAAATCGCGGCGTACTCATCAAGTCCCCGGTGGAACTGATGGTGGGCACCATCCGCCAACTCGAGATCAACATCGTCGGCGAGCGTCGTCTGGTCGCCGGGGGAAAGGCCCTCGGGCAGGTACCGTTCTCGCCTCCCAACGTTCGCGGTTGGCCCGGCCATACCGCCTGGATCACCAGCGACACCCTTCTCGCCCGGCAACGCATGGTGGACCGCCTGTTGCGGCGCATGGGCACGCGCAGGGGCACGCGCCTGGCACCGCCGCCCGTCAACAGCGCCGGCCTGGCCCGTTGGTTATTGGCCGTGCCCGCGGTGGATGAACACCCCGGGGTGGACGACCGCACCCAGACCATCGCGCAGCTGCTCTCCGACCCGGCCTACCAACTCAAGTGATCGCCCAGGAGACAAGCCCCATGAAGCGCCGCGATTTTCTTGCCCGCATGGCACTGTCGGCCTGCGCCACCACCCTGCCAGGCGGCGCGGCGCTGGCCCGGACCGCGCGCCCACCTCGTGGGCGGATCCTCATACTGGTCGAATTGCAGGGCGGCAACGACGGGCTCAACACGGTCGTTCCGTTTTCGGACCCGCTTTACCGACGCCTGCGCGGAGACCTGGCCATCGGTCGTGATGACGTGGTTCAACTGGACGAGGGGCTGGGCCTGCACCCGGCGCTGGCGGGTCTGAAATCCACCTGGGACCAGGGAGAGCTCGGTATCGCGCTGGGCGTCGGCTATCCCGACCCGGTGCTCTCCCACTTCCGATCCATCGACATCTGGAACACCGCCTCAGACAGCAAGGAGACTTCCGAAACCGGCTGGATCGCGAGTTTATTGTCGGGGCAACGACCTGCCGGAAACTTCGGTGCGGATGCCCTCTGTCTGGACGGTCGCCTGGGACCACTGCAGGGCGAAGGCATCTCCGCCCTGGTTTTGAAACGCCCCGAGCGCTTTCTGCGCGACGCCCGACGCTACGGCGCGCCGGGTGCCGAAAGCCACAACGCGGCACTGGCGCATATCCTCTCCGTCCGGGCGCGTAACGGCGCGGCGGCAACGGATTTCAGCCATGTATTCGAGGAGGCCTCATCACGAGGTGATGCCCCGGCTCCGGGCTTCCCCGCCGGAGCCTTTGGTCGCCAGCTGCAAACCGCCGCGCGACTGGTCCGGGCCCCGGTCTCCGCCCCCGTCATCAAGCTGTCCCTGGGCTCTTTCGATACCCATGCCCGCCAGTCCGCCCCGCACGAACGATTGTTGAGGCAACTGGGCGATGGGCTGGCGGCCCTACGCCGTACCCTGGTGTCGTCGGGCGACTGGAACAGGGTCCTGGTGATGACCTACTCCGAGTTCGGGCGCCGCCCCAAGGTCAACGGCAGCGGCGGCACCGACCACGGCACTGCATCGGTTCACCTCGCCCTCGGCGGACGGGTGAGCGGAGGCTTCCACGGCAGGTAACCCAGTCTGTCCCACCTCGAGAATGGAAACCTCAAGGCGCAGCTGGACTTCCGCTCGCTCTACGCC
>JBMYTY010000134.1:0-5381 GCA_049604855.1 Gammaproteobacteria bacterium
TGAAAACCCATGTGGGCTTTTTCGCCCTGATCGGAATGGCCGCGGTCATGGCGGGCAGCCTCCAGGCCCCACTGGCCGCCATCACGGCATTGTTGGAGCTGACCCACGCACCAGGTCTCATCATGCCCGCCATGGTCGCGGTGGTGATCGCCAATCTCACGGCAAGCGAACTGTTTCACAAGGAATCTCTGTTCATCACCATGCTGCGTTCCAGCGGCCTGAACTACCAGGCCAATCCCGTCGCCCAGGCCCTGAGACGTATGGGCGTCGCCAGCATCATGGAGCGGGACATTGTCCTGCCGGGCAGGAACCTGAGTTGGGAGCATGCGGAACGGATCGCCCTGGACGGTCCCGCCTGGATCCTCGTCGGAGACCGGAACACGCCCGCGAATATGTTCCCGGGAAATCAGCTGGCTCGATTCATGGCCATGTCGTCGGCGGCGGACGGCCCCGCCGAAACGCTGGACCTGGACGCCGTTCCTGCCGAGCGCATGCACCTGCGCGGCATCGATCTGCGCGCAACCCTGCACGAAGCACTGGAGGTCCTCGAGCAGGAGGATTGCGACGCCCTCTATGTCTATCGTTCGAGGGGCATCAACCGGGGAGAGATCCTGGGCGTGGTCACCCTCGCCATGGTCGAATCGGCCTACCGGGTTTGAGACTTACCCTCCGAAACGAAAAAGGGGGAAGCGTTTCCGCTTCCCCCTCGCTTGCCTCAGCCTTAAGACCTCACAGGTTGTAGCCCACCTCGTCATGGCTGACGATGTCGAGACCTTCGGTCTCCTGATCCTGATCGACCCGCAGTCCACCGGTGATCAGGCCCACCACCTTGAGAATCACCCAGGTGGCGATGGCGCAATAGACCAAAGTCGCGGCGATCCCGATGAGCTGCACACCCACCTGCCCGCCCATGGAGTCGATACCGTCGGCAAAGCCGAATCCCCCCAGCGCGGGAGCGGCGAAGATGCCGGCGAACAGGGTGCCGATGATGCCGCCCACACCGTGCACGGGCATAACGTCCAGGGAATCATCAATCTTCAGCTTGCGCTTCAGCGTATCGGTGGCGAAGTAACAGATGACACCCGCCAGCAGACCGATGATCACCGCGCCGCCAGGGCCCACGAATCCGGAAGCCGGGGTGATGGTACCCAGGCCCGCGACCATACCGGTTACGGCACCCAGCACGGAGGGCTTGCCGTGGCGAATCCACTCCATGGCCATCCAGGCCAGTACGCCGGCGGATGCGCCCAGATGCGTGACCAGCATGGCCATGCCCGCGCCACCGTTGGCACCGAGCGCGGAACCGGCATTGAAGCCAAACCAACCCACCCACAGCATGGAAGCACCGGTGACGGTCATGGTGAGGTTATGCGGTGGCATGGGCTGGGTACCGAAACCCTTGCGGTTACCCAAGACGATGGCGGCCACCAAGGCCGCGACACCAGCGTTGATGTGCACCACGGTGCCCCCGGCGAAGTCATACAGCCCCATGTCCATGAGCCAACCACCGCCCCACACCCAGTGGACGCCGGGCACGTACACGATGAGCAGCCAGAGCATGGAGAACAGCAGCATGGCGGTGAACTTCATACGCTCGGCGAAGCCGCCCACGATCAGGGCCGGAGTGATGATGGCGAACGTGCCCTGGAACATGATGAACACGGTCTCCGGAATGGTTCCGGCCAGGCTGTCCGGTCCGACACCGGCGAGCAGCGCCTTGCTCATATCGCCCAGGTAGTCGCCGTCGCCACTGAAGGCCAGGGAATAACCCACCAGGAACCAGACGATGGAGGCCGCGGCGGCAATGACGAAACACTGCATCAGCACGGAGAGAACGTTCTTGGTGCGCACCAAGCCACCGTAGAACAGTGCCAGCCCGGGCAGCGTCATGAACAACACCAGGGCCGTGGCGGTGATGATCCATGCGGTATCGGAACCGCTCAGTTCGTCCGCCGCGAGCACCTGGAACGGCGCCAACGCGGCGATCAGACCCGCCACGGCGGATCGTTTGAAGAAAAAGGTCATGCTCGTGATCTCTTGTATCTCAGATTTTCAGAAGGTTGTGCTGATCGGATCAGAGGGCTTCGTCGCCATCCTCCCCGGTCCGGATACGCACCACCTGCTCCACACCGCTGACGAAGATCTTGCCGTCACCGATCTTTCCGGTACGGGCACCGTTGGTAATGGCCTCAATCACCTGGTCCACAAGCCCGTCGGACACCGCGATCTCCAATTTCACCTTGGGTAGAAAGTCCACCACGTACTCGGCGCCCCGGTAGAGCTCCGTGTGGCCCTTCTGCCGACCAAATCCCTTCACTTCCGTCACGGTCATACCCTGGACACCGATATCGGAAAGATTTTCACGAACGTCATCCAACTTGAATGGTTTGATGACAGCGGTAATCAGCTTCATAGATTTTCCCCGTTTGGTTGCACCATCAATGAACACGAGCATGTATACGCGCACTATTGTGGTGCATTTTTAGACATACGAAAACGCACCCGTGACACCATAGTGCACGAGGGCGTTTCACGTAATGATTTGGGTGCAAAACGGCGTCCCGGCGGGATCGGTCGTCAAGGCCATGTCACGGTACTCACACGCCCATGACCATCGACAGGATCCCAAAAGCCCGTTCGCACCTCCCAACGGAAGCAAAGCTCGTGCCTGAGGCGGGCGACGAGGCGGATAGTCAGTCCTTCAGATCCAGGGACACCGAATTGATACAGAACCGCAACCCAGTAGGTTGTGGACCGTCCGGGAACACATGCCCCAGGTGGGCATCACACACCGCGCACAACACCTCGGTACGCACCATCCCATGACTGGTATCGGTCTCGGTGCGCACCGCATCCGGAGAAACCGGCTCCCAGAAACTGGGCCATCCGGAACCGGAATCGAATTTTTCAGCGGACCGGAACAAGGGCTCGGAACAGCAAACGCAGTGATAGACACCCGGGTCCTTGCAGTCCGCGTACAGTCCGGTGAACGGTGGCTCGGTTCCCTTCAAACGGCACACCTGGTATTGCTCCGGAGTCAATTCACCCCGCCACTCGATCGCGCTTTTCTCAACCCGGCGTTTCATTATTTCTTCGGTCCTATCTCAATACCCTTGCGCTTGAGCTTCTTGCGCAAGCCCGGCGCCTGCCAGCCCAGATCCCAGGCCACCTGGCCATGGTGGGCCGCCTTTTCAAGGTCGCCTTTCCGGTAGTAGTACAGACCCAACTGGTAATGGGCCTCGTAGATGCTGGGGTCGACCTCCACCGCCTTGAGCAGCAGTTCCGCCCCCTTGTCCTTGTCCTTGGTGCGCAGAATGAACATGCCCCAGATGTAGTCCACGTAGGAATCGTTGGGCGCAACGATCTTGGCGCGCTTGAAGTAGCACTCCACCGGCTCTTCCGGCGGAGGCCCGAAGGACTCCTGTGTCTTTCCCGCGGGCGTCATGAGATAGCGCTGGCTGTTCTTGCTGAAACGCGGTTCGGTCGTGTAGCGCAACACGGTCAACAGGCCGGGATGATGATTGGGAAACTGATTGAGGATGTACTCGACGTCACGAATCGCCCAGTTCGTCGATTCACCATAGGTCAGCGCCCGAACCTTCTTACCCCAGTGGTACTTCTCGACCACCGGCAGGCGGGTGCTCTTGGCAAACGGGTCCCTGTAGTCATAAGGCCCCAGGGCATCACCCGTTTGGAAGGGCTTGCACTGGCCATCTGGATTCGGCAGCCCGCGCATGGACGGCGCCCGCTGAACTGCATCCACGCGGGACGCCATGACGACGGCCACGACGAGGGTCATGACCAACAAGGACAACTTTGAAAAATGGACGAAACGAACCATGGATAGCACCTGAAACCCGCGCACTGTTTCCGCGACAATTTTACGTGTCGCGGGGTTCCCACGACCGGAAGCGGAATTCCATCGATCCGCGTTCCGCATACCGAGACTAATGCACCCGGGGGCCACGTTCCAAGGCCGCATCCGCCACCACGCGCTCTTGCCGCCCGAGGCTTGCCCGTGCTAAAAACCCGCAGTTATTGAAGGGAAAGAAAAGGGTCATCAGAACACCGCATCCCAACAATTCACGGCAGGCCCGAATGCATTGGGCCACCGCGAGCCGACACTGTGTCGGCGAGGTATCCGCCGCAAGACCATCACGGCGATACCGCTACGCGAGTCTCGAAAATACCAATCATCAGGGGAGAAACCATCATGGCCCACATCGTGATCCTGGGCGCGGGTACGGGCGGCATGCCCGCCGCATACGAAATGAAACAGGCCGTGGGCAAAGCCCACGACGTTACCGTCATCAACGCCAACGAATACTTCCAGTTCGTGCCCTCCAATCCATGGGTGGCGGTGAACTGGCGTAAGCGCGATGACATCACCTTTCCCATCCGGCCCTACCTGGAAAAGAAAGGCATCAACTTCATCGCCGACACGGTGAACACGATTGATGCCGAAAACAGCACCATGGCGCTAGCCAGTGGCGAAAGCATCAAATACGACTACCTGATCATCGCCACCGGCCCGCGGCTCGCCTTCGAAGAAGTGGAAGGTTCCGGACCAGCCGGCCACACCAATTCCATCTGCACCGTTGACCACGCCGAGGGTGCCTGGGCCCAGTACCAGAAGATCCTCGACAACCCCGGCCCCATCGTCATCGGTGCCATGCCCTTTGCCTCCTGCTTCGGACCGGCCTACGAGTTCGCCTTCATCGTCGATGCCGACCTGCGCAAGCGCAAGATCCGTCACAAGTTCCCGATGAAGTTCGTCACCTCCGAGCCCTACATCGGTCACCTGGGCTTGGGTGGCGTGGGCGACTCCCGCGGCATGCTGGAGAGCGAACTGCGCAATCACCACATCGACTGGATCACCAACGCGCGTACCACCAAGGTCGATGATGGCAAGCTGCACGTGGAAGAGCTCAACTCTTCCGGCGAGGTCGACAAGACCCACGAAGTGGACTTCTCCTTCGCCATGATGCTGCCCGCCTTCAAGGGTGTGGATGCCGTCGCCAATGTCGAGGGCCTGTGCAACCCGCGCGGCTTCGTGATGGTGGACGAGCATCACCGTAACCCCAAGTACAAGAACATCTATTCCGCCGGTGTCTGTATCGCCATTCCCCCGGTAGAGGCCACCCCCGTACCCACGGGCACGCCCAAGACCGGCTACATGATCGAATCCATGGTGACGTCGATCGTGCACAACATCGAAGCCGAACTGAAAGGCAACGAGCCGCACCAGACTGCCACCTGGAACGCCATCTGCCTGGCTGACATGGGTGACACGGGCGCCGCCTTCGTGGCACTGCCTCAGATCCCGCCGCGCAACGTGGCCTGGTTCAAGAAAGGCAAGTGGGTGCACATGGCCAAGATCG
>JBMYTY010000135.1:0-5369 GCA_049604855.1 Gammaproteobacteria bacterium
TCGCCGGTTTCCACGCATCGATTCGTAGGCTGGATAAGCCGTAGGCGCATCCGGCACCGTGTCACGATTCATTCAGAGCTTCCCTAACGGCGCTGGTACTGGGCGCGGGCGGGAATGACATTGCGGATGCCACCGCGCGGATTCTCCACGTCCCCGGCATAGCGGGGCAGGACGATTACATGCAGGTGATCGATGCTGCGTCCCGCCGCGCGCCCGTCGTTGTTGCCGACGGTGTAGGCATCGGGCGGATTGCCGAGGAAGGGCAGTGCGAGGACGGTATCGATGTGATCGGTGGGGCGCCCCTGCAGGTAATCGCGCGTCAACATCTCCTTGTACAGGGCGGCCAGGTCGGCGGACTCGATGACCTTGCGCACGGAGCGGATGGCGTCGAAATAGTCATGCTGCTCCGCTTCGTCGAGATCGAAGACCGAGACCACGTGTCGGCGCGGGATGACCAGGGCATGGCCGGGATTCACGGGGTTGGTATCGAAGATGCCCACGAAGGAGCGGTTCTCGAAGATGAAGGGGTCGGCATTGCCGCTGGATACGCGGCAGAAGTAACAGTCGTTTGGCATGGAGGTACTTTGCATGGAGGTACCGGGGACGGAGGGAGGAAACGGAAAGCGCGCATTATCCTCCGCGCCCCTCCTGTCGGGAAACGTCGACGCGCGGGCGTCAGGCGGTACGTGGCCGTGCCTCGGGTGAGTAGCCGGACACCCGGTTCCTGCCCGCTGATTTGGCGCGGTAGAGGGCTTGGTCCGCCGCTTCGACAACAGCGAGGCCGCCCGCGTCCGCTGGGGTCTGGGTGCAGTCGGCGACGCCGATGGAGACGGTGACCACCGCGGCGCAACTGGACCGCGCATGTTCGATCGCCAAGGCCGCGATGGTGGCGCGCGCGTGTTCCGCGACCGTCAGTGCGCCATCCGCCCGCGTGCCGGGCAGGATGATGACGAACTCCTCGCCGCCGTATCGGGCGATGAAGTCGGTTGGCCGACCCAGGGCGTCGCGCAACCCGTGGGCGACCCGGCGCAGGCATTCGTCGCCCTGTAAATGGCCGTAGTGGTCGTTATATCGCTTGAAGAAATCGATGTCGCATATCAGCACGGCCATGGGCACCTGGTTTCGAGTCCAGCGGCTCCATTCGGTGCGCAGGGTCTTCTCGTAGGCGCGGAAATTCGGTACGTGGGTCAGCCCATCGTGCAGGGCCAGGTCCGCGAGCACCCGGTTTGCCGCCGCCAGCTTGCGGGTCTGCGCCGCGACGGTGGCCTGAAGATCGTCCTCCATGGTGCGCAGGGTCGCGATCAGTTGTTCCAGGTGATACTTCTTCGCGCCGATCAGGGCCCCGGAAATGCCCCCGAACAGGAAGGGGACGAGGTATCCCTGCCAATGCATCGGCGCGCTGATGGACCACTTCTGCAGCGTCGCCAGCACGCACAGTGCCGCGGCCCCGCCAAGGAACCAGACGAAGACGATTCCTTTGCCCTTGCTCATGTTTGTTATCTCGACCGTGCCGCCTCGGAGCGCACGATCAATGTCCGGGGATCGCCGCCCTGATGGCCGCGATGCGGTGTGTCCGCGATGCTTCTTGAAGTTTATAGCGTGAGCGCGGGTGTTCCATATCGCTCCTGAGCAAGCTTCCGGGTCGTACCGCCCAGATCACGCGATGTGTGTATTCAACCGCGCGGCCGTGTCCTCTGGCATGGCTGATGCCACGGGCAGGGCACGGGGGGAGCCCGTAGGACTCAGGTCTCGAAAATACGCATGTCCTTGCCCATGGGGCCGTCCTTCTTGGGCCCATCGGGGCGGCGCGCGCGCGGCTCGTCGGGCATCGATCGGCGCAACCGCGCTTCCACGCGTATGGAGGCCATGAGCGCTTCGTCGTGAACGGCGGGGTAAAGCGGAAAGTACTCCTCCACTTCCAGGGCATGGGACTTGGCGGCGATTTCCATGCGCGCGCGGTCTTCCGCCGCCACACCCTGGAGCATGAGCAGCCGGGGCGCTTTGCGCCGCAGGTAGCGCTGGCAGAGCTCATGGTGCGCTTCCTGGGGCCAGTCCTCGCGCAGCAGAAATCCGGGAAAGTCATGCGCGGGGTGCGCGCCGCGATCGAACCAGGCACCACGTGGTCGTGCCCCGGCGCGGCGCGCGATGAGGTCCTGGAAACGGTGGTTCACCGGGCCATCGCCGCGCGCCTCCTCCTCGGGCGTGTTCTCCACCTTGAGCTTGGAGTGGGGCAGGGCCGTCCATTGGGTCAGCGGGGGATAGGTGGCCATCTGCGACTCCTCGCAGCAGGAGAAGATCAGGGCCAGGGGAGACTCATCCTGGCCATCGAGCAGCCAGTACTCGAACACATCCGCCGCGGGGAACGGGACCTCGGCACCGGCCAGAAAGTCCGCCAACTGCTGAATACCGTCGGTGACCTCCACGGGGTCCAGGTGCGCGGGGAAGGACGAAAAGACCCGCAACTCGCCGCGATCGATCCCGGCGACGCGGAAGTAGCCGCGATCCAGCGCGTAGCCTTTGGGCCTCGGGGCGCTGGTATCGCCGGAGAAGTAATGAATCTCCCAACTCACTCCGTCGAAACTCTGGGCCCGAACGCGGTTGGTCTCCGCGATCTGCACCACTCCGGAGAAGGGCGGGAGGATGCGCTGGGAGTAGGCGCTGATGGGGTGCTGGGCGCGGGTCATGGCGGGATTCCGGGGGACGATCGTCACGCCGAGTATCACGCGGGCGCGCGCTTCAGATTCCTTCCCGCCGCTGATGGATAGCCAAGCCGGGCCGCACGGGGGCCGCAAGGTCGCCATGTGCGCGCCTGTCCATTGCAGGGGAGCTATTGCAGGGGAATTGATGTTCGCCGTTCACTTGCCTCCCATGACGCGCATAGGATGACCGGATCTCGATAGACCTCCCTTTACCGGGGTGTGAGGCTCAGGTGAACGCAATAAAAAGGAGCGTTCCCGTCGATGGGTTCGTACTTGGGATGGCCTTGGTCTGCCTGGGACCAGGCTTTCCCGTTTTCGCGGATGCGTCGAACGACGGGGGCGCGGACGACTACCGGCTGGGACAAGGGTTCGAGCATGGCGAAGGGGTGGATCAGGACTTTTCCCTGGCCTTCGTGCATTACTGCCGCGCGGCGGAGAAGGGTCACCGGGACGCCGCGTACAACCTGGGTTGGATGTATCTCAACGGGCGCGGGCAGGAGCGCAGCGATGTCCGGGCCGGTGGCTGGTTTCAGCGGGCGGCCCTCGCGGGCGACCCCGACGCGGCCCGCCTGATCACCCGTCTGGGCCTGACCGCGTCGGAGGATGACCCGGCCTGTCCGGTCACGCTCGCCCGCTACGCGCCGCCGCGCGGGCAAGTGGCGGAGTCGGCGGCGGAGGGCGACCGCAAAACCGTGGAGCGGGCCGGTGTGGATGCGTGTACCGGAGTGGGCCCCTTGGCCTCCCGCACGGATCGGGCGCGTTTGCGGGAGTGGGCCGGGGGCCGCGGTTTGATATCGGCGGAATACGTCCGGGCCGTTCCCTACGGTCGGATCTATCAGGTGTACCTGGAACCCCTGGGGGCGGTGGACAAAGCACGCCTCAAGGCGCGCGATCTGAGCCGTCGTGGTGTGCGCGATGCGGTGCCCATTCATACGGGGGTGTTGAAGACCGGGCTCTCGCTGGGGGCCTACCGCCGGGAGGAGGACGCGCGGGCTCGTGTGGAGAGCCTGCGTGCGTATGGGGTCACGGCCCTGTATCGGACCCAGAACCCGATCCATCGACAGCGCTGGGTTCGGATGACCCTGCCCGAGGCGGCACGGTCGGAGCTCGCGCGGGATTTTCCGTCCCTGCGCATGGAGGCGGCGGAGGGTTGTCCGGAAGAGTGATGGCCCGCCGGGGGGAGAGCGCGCTGCTGGAGGGGCGGGCAAGCCTCAGAAGAACAGATTCACGCCGGTCACGAGCACATCCCGATGGCGCCAGTCGCTGCCCACCCGGAAGCGGTTCCAGCGATAGCCGACCTTGATCTTCACCCCGTCCATGGGTCGCCAGGCGAGGCCGACCCCCAGCCAGTTGGCCTCCAGGCGGCCGTCGTCGCCACCGATGAAGAATTCCTCTTCGAGGTAGGGACGAAAGTCCGTGCCCGGCAGGGGGGCATTGGCCTCGATAACGAACTCATTGCGTAGGCGCAACTCGTCATCCTGGTAATCGAAGAAGCGGAACTCCGCACGGCTCCGGCTGGTGAAGCGGGCCTGGTCGAAGCGGCGGGCGTAGTAGGCCTCGGCATAGAAGCGGTCCTCCTCCAGCCAGTCACGGACCGGTCGGAACCAGACATGGCGGTAGCCGCCGCGCAGGCTCCAGTGATCATCGACCTGGTAGCCGAGGCCCGCCCCGGTGAAGGCCAGGAAGTCCTGCCCGAAATCGTTGCGGGTGGCCACGTTGGAACGGGAGATCACGAACCAGTCGTCGTTCAGTTTGGCTTTCAGAAGCAGGTTGTGGCTCGCGCCCGAGTCCCGCTCAGCCCGGGCCGGTGCGCTGGCGATCAGGCAGGCGAGCAGGGCCAGGCCGGTGGTCAGGAGATGTCGGTTCACGAGGAGGGCACGCAGGGTTTGGATCAATAACGCTATCCAAGACTGAAATCGATGCTGAGAAAACCGACCGGGACCATGATGACCCCGGGATTTGACGAAACGGGACCTGACGCTATGGGACCTGACGCAACGGGACTTGACGCCATGGGACGGGGCACACGGGCGCAATAACCACAGCGCGGCCTCCTTGTGAGTGCGGGTTGGGCTGGCTACAAAGCGCGTCGTTTCAAATTTTTCACAGCGTCTCCCCCCATGACCGCACTTCCTCGATTGCGCCTCCCGCTTTTTCTTCTGATCCTCATTCCATTACTCACCGCCTGCGCTGAGCCCCCTTACAACAACGTGGACAACGCCCAGCTCAAAGCCCTCCTGGACCAGGGGGTGCCGCTGTATGACATACGTCGCGCCGAGGAGTGGGTGCAGACCGGCGTGGTCGAGGGCAGTATCCGGCGTACCTTCTTTGTAAGCGCTCCACGAACCCCATCTACCGCCATGGGATCCCAGCGCCTACCGTGCGCGTTCCTATTTCGTCCCCAGGAACAGCGAAGCGATGACCCGTGCCGACAAACGCGCGCAGTGGCGCGAACGTCTCGATCAATGGCGCCAAAGCGGCCTGTCCCAGACCGCCTACTGCACGCGCCACGACCTGAAGCTGGCGACGTTCCGATACTGGCGCCAGCAACTGCGCGATGAGGCCGTTCCATCACCGCGATTCATCGCGCTCGGCGCCGCCAACGGCATCAGCACGGGTGAGCCGCGGTTGACGCTGCGCGCCGGTGCGCTGCATTTCGACATCCCGGTA
>JBMYTY010000136.1:0-5366 GCA_049604855.1 Gammaproteobacteria bacterium
CGAGCCCGATGGCGATACCCACGGCGCCGATCATCATCACCCAAAGAGGAATGGCGGCCTTTGCGTGGATACCCCCCTCGACAATGGCATCGGCGACAGCCGCCAGGGGGCCGACGGCATTGGCGACATCGTTTGCGCCGTGGGCGAAGCTCAGCAGTGCTGCGGCAAAGATCAGGGGCATGGTGAACAGCTGGTTGATACTGTCCTTGTCGTTGCTCAGGCTGCCGGCCGCGCGGCGGATCAGTGGGGCGACAATGAAGTAAATAGCGACCGCGATACCCAGGCCGATCAGCAGGGCGTAGCCGATCTCCACCTTCCAGATCTTCTTCAGGCCCTTGAGTACTAGATAGGTGCCGAAGGCCCAGGCCATCAGGGCGACCAGTATCGGCACCATCTTCTTGCCCGCTTCGAGCATTTCGCTCTTGTAGGTGATGGTTCGTTTGATCAGGTAGAGAAACAGCGCGGCGATGACGCCGCCCAATAAAGGTGAGATGACCCAGCTTGCCGCGATGGCGCCCATCTTCGGCCAGTTGGCTATGCCGGCACCACCGGCGGCGATGCCGGCCCCGAGGACCCCGCCGACTATGGAATGGGTCGTCGACACCGGAGCCCCGATAGCGGTGGCGATGTTGAGCCAGACGGCTCCCGCCAGCAGCGCCGCCATCATCAGCCAGATGAAGGTATCGGTGTCACCGATCAGCCCGGGGTCGATGATGCCCTTCTTGATGGTGCTGACCACTTCGCCACCGGCGATGAGTGCGCCACCGGCCTCGAATATCGCCGCGATGAGGATGGCGCCGGTAAGGGTCAGGGCCCGCGAGCCCACCGCGGGGCCGACGTTGTTGGCCACATCGTTGGCGCCGATGTTCATGGCCATGTAACCGCCCATCATGGCGGCGATGACCAACATGTAGTGATCGCCATACTCCATGCCGGTCATGAACATGATGCCGACGATGAACAGCAAGGCGATGCCGAGCCGGAACATCTCCCATTGTCCGCGCTGGGTGGCGTGTTCGATTTCCAGCAGGTTTTCGAGTTTCAAGGTGCGGCCCCTGGGACGGTGATTGTCGGCCGGGTCGCCCCGGTTTCGACGGTCATAAAACAGTAACCGTACTGTCATATTTCCCGCCTTCGCAATCCTCCGAGCGGAAAAGCTCCGCTGGAATTGATGTGACGCAGCCGCGCCGTGCCTGTCCGTCCCTGATCAGGGAACGGGTGGGGACCATGAGGCTGACGCGGGGGGCATTCAGCCCGAGGGGGCGGGGCTATCCGCGATGGGGGAACCGTCAGGCGCGGACGAAACGGACAGGGCGCGCGAGAGCGGGAGACTGAAATGGAATGTGCTGCCTGATCCGGGCACGCTTTCGACGCCGATTTCACCGCCCATCAGCTCGACCAGGTTCTTGCAGATCACCAGGCCCAGGCCGGTGCCTCCGTAGCGACGCGTGGTGGAGTTGTCGGCCTGGATGAAGGGCTGGAACAACTGTGTGCGTTGATCCGGGCTGATACCGATGCCCTGGTCCTCCACCTCGAAGCGCAAGGTGACCGGATCTCCGGCGGATTCACGCGCGTCGTTGATCTGGCGCGCGACACGCAGGGTCACGGCCCCTCCTTCATCACTGAACTTCACCGCATTGCTGGCCAGATTGAGCAGAACCTGGTGCAGGCGCAGTGGATCACCGCGCAGTTTTGTTGGCACTTCCGGGTCGAGTTCCAGTGAGACGCGTAGCAGCTTCTTGGCGGCGTTGTGGGTGATCAGGCGCACTACGTTGCGCAGCACCTCGTCCAATTGAAAGGGCGTGTCTTCCAGTTTGAGCCGACCTGCCTCGATCTTGGAGAAGTCGAGGATGTCGTTGAGGATGCCCATCAGATTGGTCGCGGACTGGTGCGCCGTTTCGAGGTACTCACGCTGGACCGCGTCGAGATCACTGTCCAGGGCGAGCTCGGTCATGCCGAGCACGCCGTTCATGGGCGTGCGGATCTCGTGGGACATATTGGCCAGAAACTGGGACTTGGCCTCGTTGGCTGCCTCGGCCGCGTGGCGGGCACGTTCCAGTTCGTCCGCGTGTTGCCGGGTCAGTAACTTGTTGATCTGCCCCTGCCAGTGCTCTTCGGCCAGGCGGCGCATCTGTACGAACAGGTAGCCGATGTAGAGGGTCTGGGCGACCAGCAAGCTCAGGCTCTCTACGGAGCCCAGGGCGACCATGGCGATGGCGGCGGGCAGGAACAGGGCGACCACGAAGGGGCGTGACAGGCTCAGCCAGTTGGAGAAGCCGACCAGGCCACCGGTGGCGATTCCGATGTTCAGGACCAGGGCGAGCAGAGCGGTCCACTGCGTCTGGTAGACGAACGTGGTGACAGCCGCGAACAGGCCCCAGACCAGGGTCGTGCCCAGCACGGACAAAGCGTACTGCTGCTCCCAGGCCAGGGTGGCACCCGGGCGGACCTGACGCAGTCTCCCGGTGACCATGACGCGCAGCACCGTGCTGGCGACCATGACGGCGACGAAGCCGATGTAGAGCTCAGGCGCGCGCGACAGATAGTCCGAGACCGCGCCGATAAGCGCGAAACAGAACAACAGGATGAAAGGCCCGGGGCGCGAACGCTGGGCGATGTCCACCAGGGTCTGGTAACGCTGCTCCGCCAGCAGTTCCGGGTCCAGGGTCCGGCTGCGTTCATCCAGGTGGTCTTCGATGCGGACGACTTCAAACATGGGGGCTACACGGACGGTTCTCGTCGGTCTCTTCTGATAGGGAAGCCCATTAACGCTCCCGCGCGCGGCGTTCAATCCGCTTCAGAATAGCGCGCCGTCACTGATGCGGCTTGGGTTTCCCGTTCCGGCCCCATCCCATGAAGCCGCGATAAAGAATGGGCACCACGAACAGGGTCAGGGCGGTGGAGAAGGCCAGCCCCCAGACGATGGCCGTGGCCACCGGCCCCCAGAGCAGGGATTTTCCGCCCAGGCCCGTGGCCAGGGAGAACAGACCGGCGATGGTGGTCAGGGCGGTGATGAGAATGGGCACCACCCTGCGACGCGCGGCATAGACCGTCGCGTGGAGCACGCTCATGCCGGCCTCCAGGCGCACGTTGGCGGCGGAGATGAGCACGATGGCGGAGTTCACCGCGATGCCGGCCAGGGCCACGAAACCGTACAGGGTGAACAGGGAAAAGGGCAGGTCGCCCACCCACAGCCCCAGGACCACGCCGGTGAAGGCCATGGGCACGGTGGCCAGGATCATGAAGGGCTGGAAGTAGCTGCCGAACTGGGTGCCCAAAATCAGGTAGATCAGCCCGATGCCGAAGATGAACAGGACGTAGATGGCATCCAGGCTCTCCTGGATGTCGTCCAACTCACCGGAGAAGTCCAGGCTCACCCCCGGGTAATCGTCACGGATCCGGTTCCAGTCCGCCATGAGCTGCTGGTTCGCGCTCTGGACATCCTGTTGGAGCTTGTCCAGTTCAGCCTCGACGGTGATGGTACGCAGGAAGTTGTAATGGCGGATGGCGCCCGAACCACGCTCGAAACGGGCATCGCTGAGGGCGGCGAGCGTGATGGGCGTGCCCTCGCGGGTGACCAGGGAGCGGCGCAGGATCTCGTCCACGCCGCTGTGGCTGCCTGCCTTCGCCTGTACGCGTACGTCCAGGGCTTCACCTTCATGCTGCATGGACGCGACCACTTCACCGTCGCCGAGCAGGCCCAGGGTACGGGCCACATCAGCCGGATTGATTCCGGCGCGACGCGCGGCGTCCGGGTCAACGCGCAGACTCAGCTCCATGGGGCCGGGGGAGGCATCGTCGCTGATGTCCGAGACCGCCGGGTAGTTCGCCAACAGGCCCTTGATGGCGTCGGCGGCCGCTTCGAGCTCCTCCAGGCGATCGCCCCGCACCTTGATGGAGATGGGCTTGCCCGTGGGAGGGCCGTCTTCCAGGGGAAGCATGCTGACCCGGACGGGGCCGGGAATCTCGTGGATCACCGTGCGCACGTCCTCGACCACCGCTTCCACTTCGCGCAGCTCCGCGGTCTTCGGGTTGAGACTGACCATGATCTGGCCGAGGTGGTCCCCCACCAGGGGTTCGGTCTGGGTGAACTGCTGGCCCGCGTAGCTGACCACGGAGCGCGCGTCGCCCTCATGCAGCCGGTTGCGGACCCGGTCCTCTATGGCCTGGGTGATGTCGATGGTGCGGTCCACGGGCGTTCCGGCGGGCATCTCGATGTTCACGTAGAACAGGCGATAGCTCTCCAGAGCGAAGAAATTCACATGAACCCAGCCCTTGCCCAGGGCCGTGATAGCCAGAACGAAGGCGGCCAGGGGGACCAGCATGGCCAGCTTGGCGTGGCGCAGGGCAAACAACAGCAGGCGCGAGTAGCGCACGCGGATCGCGTGATTGAAGCGCCAGTGCCAGTCCTTGCGTGGGCCTTCGCTGGCGATCTTCTTGTGGCCGCTGGAGAAAGCGATGACATGGGCGGGCAACATCCAGTAGGCCTCCGCGAGGGATATGGCCAGGGCAATGGTCACCACCATGGGCAGCACGCGCATGAACTCGCCCAGGATGCCGGGTAGCAACACCAGGGGCAGAAAAGCCGCCATGGTGGTCAGCACGGATGTGGTCACCGGGGCGAACACCTCGCGAAGGGAGCTGACCGAGGCGGCTACGGCATCCATGCCCCGTCCGATGCGATAGGCGATGCCTTCCACCACGACCACGGCATCGTCCACGATCATGCCCAGGGCGATCACGGTGCCCAGCAGGACGCTGGTGTTGATGGTGTTGCCGGTCTCGTACAGCACCCAGAAGGTACCGGCCAGGGTGAAAGGAATACCCAGCGTGGTGAACAGGGCGATGCGGAAGCCCAGGAACATCCAGGTGGCAATCAGCACCAGGGACAGGCCGAGCAGAGCGTTGCGCTGCATGACATCCAGGGCCTTGCGGGTGGGTACGGTCTGGTCGTCGGCCAGCACCAGGCGCGTACCCGTGCGGTCACTGAGCCGGTTGCGGTCATCCACGTAGGTGTGGATCTGCTCGACGAGGTCCAGGGTATTGACCCGGGCCTGTTTCATCACCGCCAGCATGACCGCGGGGCGGCCTTCGTAGCGCACCAGCTTGGTGGGCTTTTCGCGACCGCGCTCCACCGTGGCGATGGAATCAAGCGTGCGCTCGCCATCCACGCCCAGCAAGGTCAGACGGCCCAGTTGTACCGGGTCCTCGCTGGTGCCGGTGTAGCGCAGAGACCACTCCTGATCGCCGATGCGGATGCGCCCGGCGGCCTGATCCCGGAACCAGGCCGCCACGCTGTCGGCCACCACCGGCGCGGGGATGCCGGCCTCGTCCAGGCGGTCCGGATCGAAATAGACCTTCAACTC
>JBMYTY010000137.1:0-5292 GCA_049604855.1 Gammaproteobacteria bacterium
CAGACCTGCCCGGCCAGGTCCAACACCCCCTCGGGGTTCGCCCCCTGGGGATACAGCCCCACGGCGGTGGTCTGCTCCAGAAACCATGGGCCTGCCTTTGCGCGCTTTTCATTGAGGTTGGCGAATCCGCTCTCGTAACCATCACCCCAGGGGTATTCGCGGTTTTTCCGTCCCCCAGCCACGCGCTCCCATTCGATCTCGGTGGGCAGTCGGATGCGGTCGGTGTCGCCAGTCAGCTTTCGCGACAACCAGCGGGCGTAGGCCATGGCCTCGTACCAGTCCACGTCGGTTCGCGGGCGGTTGGGGTGGTCCCAATGGGATATTTTGGGCTGGGGGCGTTTCAGGTCTTTCCACAAGGCCTCGTCACCATAGCCCCCGGCCTCCACGAAGGCCTGGAACTGGGCGTTGGTGACCGGGTGGCGGCTGATCCAGAAGGTGGGCAGTTCGACCTCGCGCTCGAGCTCTTCACCGCGCTGGAATCGGAACGTCCCAGCGGGGATCGCCACCCAATCGATATCCGGCAGGCTGTCGTCACGCAGGCCCACTCCGGGGCGTGGGTCGCCCCGCTTCGCTAATTCGTCGCCGATCTCCAGGCGTCGGGGTGGTTCGGTCGCGGGGTCGGCGATCTCGTCCAGCAGGGCCTGGACCCCAGGGGTGTAGCGCGGGGGTGGCTTGCGGGGCGGCGTAGGCTTGGGTTTCGGGGCGTCCGCCGCTTCCTTCCCCGGGCGGATGATCACCCCGTGCTCATCCAGGGCCACTTGGATCACCCCCACCCCGGGGCGGTCGTCGCCCAGCTCCGCCAGGCGGTCGCCGATGGCTAGGCGCTCGGGCGGTTCGGTGGCGGGGTCGTCCAGCTTGGCGAGCAATTTTCGCCGTTCGGCCTGCGCATCCGTTTCGTTCTTCTCCAGGTCCTCGTCGCTATTCGCCGCATCGGGAGCACCCAGGCGGCTTTCGAAACCGGCCAGCCATTGCGCATCCGGGGTCGGGTTCGGATCGCCAGAGAGCAAGGACTCGGGCAGGGTCAGAACAGCCCCCCCCGCCCCACCCAGTGCCGGGTCCGCCATGCCGGGCAGCTTGAGGATCAGGCCCGCATTGCCTCCCGAACCGGCGGCATCAGATTCCCCGCTCCAGAGCCCGCGGGCCTTGTCCGTCCAGAGGCGTACCAGCCTCGGGCCCGGGCCCTTGGTTGCCGTGGTCTCGGGCAGTTGCTCGTAGATCAGCTCCACCGGGTGACCCGCGGCGCGTAACCAGTCGGCCAGGCGCTCCGCCAACTCGGCATCGTCCTTCGCGGCCCAGAGCAGCAGAGGATCATGGGCCGGTTTACCGGGGTCATTCAGCGCTTCACCGCTAACGCCCTCCTCGGCTCGCAGCGTCCAGGACCTGCCATCCAGGTTGGCGAGGCGCAGGGATTGGGCGGGCGGATCGATGGGGATACGCGAGCCCACGGCGACGCCGTGCCACTGCCCCGCGCGGTTTTCCGGCGCGACGTAGAGCCGGGCCGGCAGGGGGCTGGAAAACTCCAGGGCATCGCCGCCGGACTCCGCTTCGATGAAGTGCAGCACCTGGCTGCGCACGCCATCACCGCGCAGCTCCACGCCAAGGCGCGCACCGGGCAGGTCGTCGGGCAGATGCTCATGCAGCCAGTTGGGGATGAGTTCGGGATCGCCTGGGTCACCCCAGTCGCCACCATCGCCCAAGGCGCGGGCGGCGTAGTAGGAGAGCTGGTGGGTTTCCCCGGCGTGGTTGGGCCCCACGCCGATGTCGGCCAGACTGCGCTTGATGCTGTAGGCGAAGTTGATGCGGCTGTCATCGTCAGGAGCCTCGGTGAGCGCGGCGAGGTAGGTTCGCAACTGATCTCCCACCGCCGCGTCGTCGCCAATGAGACTGAAATAGCGCAGGTCCCGCTCGATGCGCCTGTCGCGCGGCCAATGCCGGGTATGGGAGCGTGTGAATTCCCACAGCGCCTTCAGCCAGGGCCGATCAGCCGCGCGCTCTTCGAGCAGGAGACGGCAGACCCCCGGAAACAGCGTGAGGGCATCGCCCCCGCGCCCGGCCACCAGGGGGCTGAACCAGAACAGGGATTCCAGGTCCGGGCCGCTGTGTGGCAGATAGTGCTGGCGCGCGTTACGCAGCAACAGGGGCTCGACCCGTGGGGCCAGGGCCAACACCCGCGCGTAGGGCAACAGCTCCGGCCACTGCGACCGGGCATCCTCCAGGAGGCCCCGTTCGCGGTCGCTGGGCTCGCGCCAGCTCATGCCCCGGCCCGCCAGCGGCGCTGATCCAACACCCGATTGACCATGGCGGCGGTGGTGGCGGCGCTCCAGTGCACGAACAGGGGATAGGCACCCAGGTCGCGCGGCCAGCGTCGCTCGGGCCAGGGTACGAGAAAGACCAGGGGGCTGGCCGTGCGGCGGCACTCGCGCACAAACCAACGCCATCGCCCGGCCGCCCGCGCCCGCCCGCTCCGGCCCCGGATACCGAAATCCGTGGCCACCAACACGGGCCGCCCATCCGCCACCCAGGGGCTGGCCTTGAGCTGGTGGTTCCAATGACGGGCCTGTTCCGGATCGCCGGTGAAGGTGTAGGTGGTCACACCCACCACGCCCAGCAAGGTGTGCAACTGGGCTTCCAGGCCGGGAAGGTCCTCCCACCAAGGCCGCATGGACGAGGCGAAGTCCTGCAACAGTTGGCAGCCTTCGGGCATGCGCGTTTCCCACTCCCGGGGTAGATCGCGCAACGGCGTGCGCCGCGCCAGGGCATCGACCAGACGGGGAATATCCGGGTCACGGCCCTCGCGTGTCGAGGACAACAAGGGGCTGAGCAGGTGGCGATAGGTGCGGCGCGGGAAGATGGGACGACGCGCGCGGGGGCGGGCCCCGGCCTCCGGATCGGGGCGGGGCTCCGGGCGTTGGTCGGCGGGACGGCCCTCACCGCCCCCCGATCGCTGGAGTGAGGATTCGCGGGTGATGGACGGGAGCGGCGTGGGCAGGGGCGGAGGGCTGGGCAGCCCCGGGGAGCGGACCGGTGTTGGTTGTGACTCCGGGGCGGCAACGTTCTTGCGCGGGTCATAGACCTCGTCGGGGTGCTCCGGCGCCTTCGCCGGGGCGAAGGCGAAGCCCAGGGCACGGGCGATGGCTTCGACATGGGCCTCACTGCGCGGGTGGAGCACGTCCAGGGCTTGGGCCAGATCGGCCAGGTGAATCGCGCCCCCGCGGGACGGGCCCGAGCCGGTGCTCACGGGTTAGAGCCCTTGGTGAGGACGGCGCGCTCCAACTGCGCCCAGACGGGATCGGCGGGTTCGCCCTCGGCGGGCACATCCACGCTCAGGGTCTCGCAAGCCTGCACCGCGTCCAGGAACTCGGCCGTACCGGGGGCGCGGATGCCCTGGTCACGGGCCTGTTCGCGGAGCTTGAGGGTGAGTCTGGCCAGGGCCGCGACGGTGTCCTCGTCGGCCTCGGGGTAGTGCTGCCGGGCAATCTTCACGAGCCGGTCGGCGTCGGGCTCGGGCAGTTCCAGGGCCACGCAGCGGCGCAGAAAGGCCTGGGGGAGCTCGCGCTCGCGGTTGCTGGCGACGATCATCAGCACGCGCAGGTCATCCGGGGCGTGGATGGCCGCGCGGTCCGCGACGCGGAAGCCCTCCGGCAGGTCGAAGCTGAGCCGTTCGAGGGGTTCCAACAGGTCGTTGGGCAGGTCGGGCTCCGCCTTGTCGATCTCGTCGATGAGCAGGACGCAGTCCAGGTCGGCACCAGTGGAGCGCGCGACGGTGCGGCGTGCATCGCCGTTGCGCTCGTCGCCGGGAAAGCGCAGATCGACGCCATGGGTATCCGCATCATCGGGGGATAGGCCCCGGCGGCGCGCCGAGTCCGGCTCGAAGGCCCACCAGAACACCCCGGGCTTGAGATAGAAGGCATCGGGGCGCTGGGGGGCATTCGCGTTGGCGTCGTTGAGGCGCCGCAACTGGTCGATGCCCGCCGTGAGGTCGTCCAGGCGCATGCGCGAGGTCATGGTCACGCGCAGGAAGCTGGCCCCATGGCAGGCGGCTACGGCCTCGGCCAGGCGGCTCTTGCCCGTACCGGGCTCGCCGTAGACCAGCAGCGGTCGCCCGGTGGCGAGGGCGGCATCGAGGGCGATGAGGGTCTGTTCCTCGAAGACGTAGGGCGTCACGCCCTTTTTCTTCTTGAGGGTGTGCCCGTTGGGGGTACGGAAGAGCTTGCTGACGTAGGACTTTTTTGCCATGCGTTTCTATCTCGCCGTCCGGGGACAGTCGTTCAATGTGCGGTTGATGCCACCCTCGGTCATCAGGGCCGCGTTCTCGATAGCGGAGTCCAGCGGAGGGTGAACGATGCAGGGGTTGCTTGCGCCAGCCGGGCAAAAGCCCGGCTGGTCTTCGTGCCCCGGCACCACGGCCACCAGGACCAGCAAGCCGGAGAGCGCGGTTCGGAGACGTTCCAATTTTTGGACGAAGCGTGGGTCGGGTGGGCCGCTGAAGGATTGCTCGGCACCCTCGTAGGCCACCAGGATGACCGGCTTGAGGGTACGGCGAAGCTCATCGACCATGCCGTCCTCCGTCCGCAGGGGTGGGGGCCACGCCCGCATCCCCAGTGCTTCCTGAATGTCGCCCTTGACGTCGTCTTCCGACTGATCCGGCATCATCTTTACGATGATCGGGACCACGTCACGGGGGCCAAGTCGTTCAAAGTAGCGGGAGACCGTAAACGCGCACGACTCCTCATCACCCCAGTGAGCCCAGGCGGAGCCGAAGATCAGCATCTGGTCCTCGCGCAGACCAATCGGCAATGCGGCGGCGGCGGCGGGGTTGACCCACAAGGAGCGCGGAATCTCGTAGGCGGCCCGCCGCAACGCGCAGTCGGGGTGCCTTTCAAGCAGTTCGATCAGGCCGCGCCACAGTGCGAAAAAGGCCAGCGGGTCAAGTGCGGCGGGATCGACAAGCGCGCGCGCTACGGACTCATAAAGACGGGTGGTATCAGCACGGTCGGCGAAGGGGGCACGCAACTCGGGCCGATCGAGCAGTTCGTTCAATCGCGCCGCGTCCACCTGGGGGAGAACGGATGCGATCCGCGCCCGAAGCCGATCATAGGGGGTGGGGTTGGCGCGCACGCGCAGGTCCTCGGCGGTCCCCAGCCCGGCGCGAATCCCCTGCGCGATGGCGGTCGCGTCCGGGGCGAACGGCCCCGTGCACTGGGAGGCATCGAGGCCGATGACGCCAAAGTAGCCATCCCGCAGGGAATCGGGCGTCGATTGGCCCTGCAACGTGACCGGGATCAGTCTGAA
>JBMYTY010000138.1:0-5287 GCA_049604855.1 Gammaproteobacteria bacterium
GCGAAGCGCGCGACATAATCCGACCATTCGCCGTTCCACCCCAGGTTGCGCAACAGACGCCGTGACTGGCCGAAGGGGAAATCCATCCCCGCCACCCAGGGGCTGGGCGCGGCCAGCAGGGCCTCGAATGCCGCGAAATCGCGCAGCTCATCGAAGGACTCCACCCACAATTCACCCGCTTTCAGGCGCGCACGACAAACCGCGATGGGTTTACGTCGGCTCGGTGCGCTGGTCATATCGACCCCCAATATCAACATTCGCCCGGACCTCTGATCAGCTTCGTCGGCCCCGCTCACGTCCATGACGCGCAGCGGATGCCCTCATGCAGCCCACAACCCCCGAGCCGCACACCATGAACAAGATTCTCCCACCATTGCTGGCCCTGGCGGCCCTGTTCCCGTCAGCCTGCCAACATCAACCCACCAGGCTCATCGGTCCCGACGGCATCCAGGAAGCCATCGAATGGACGGCGGAGGAGCAAGCAAAGCCCATCGCCATCCGCCACCTGCACCGCAACGCCGACACCAGCACCCACATCGTGCGGCTCAAAGGCGCCGAACCGCCCCATTACCACGACCGCCATGACCTCACCGTCACCCTCCTAAGTGGACGAAGCACCCTTCACCTAAAGGACCACGACATTCACATGGGCCCGGGCGACACCGCCTTCATTCCGCGCGGTGTTTTCCACTGGGCCGAGAACACCGCGCAAGGCGCCAGCGAGGCCTTCGTGCAGTTCACACCGGCTTTTGATGGCAAGGACCGGCGCCTCGCTGACTCGCACTGAGGCCATGGGGCGATACCCGGACCAGAGCACGCTTCGTCTTGTGGCCTACCGATGACCGCATGGCGTCGGTCCCAAACGCCACAGCGTCGTGACGCCGCGCGGTCAATCCTTGGTCCGGATCGCGCGGTCTTCGGTGCGGACACCCTCGCCGGCCTGCAGCATCACCCCCCCCGCCATGGACAGCAGCACGTAGGCCACGAAGAAATACAGCCCCGTCTGCAGGCTGGCCTCCATGTCGCCGGAGGCGCCACTACCCATGTAGGTGACCAACAGGGCGACCACGAAGACATCGGCCATGGACCACTTGCCCAGGTGCTGGACGAAGTTCACCCCATGGATGGTGATGTGGCGCCAGCGCTCGACGTAGTGCACGAACAGGGCGAGCAGTTTGAGCACGGGGAAGCCAACACTGAACAGCAGGATCAGCACGGCGGGCAGCGTGTTGCCCCGATCCATGAGGGTGAAGGCGGTATCGAGGATGGCCTTGGAGTCGGCCTTGATCACGGTGTAGCCCAGCACGGGCAGTTCCTTGTGGGCGACGATGCTGAGCATGGGCGCGAGCAGGCCCACCACCAGGGCGATGGCGGATACCCAGAGCAGGCCATAAGCCACGCTGTTACGCGAGCGGGTCAGTGCCCAGAGCAGGGCCAGCCAGAGCGCGGCGACGGCGACGAACACCACGCTGGCGGCATCGGCCCCGCTCTGCTGCCGGACCATGGTCTCGCTCAGGGCACCCAACGCACGCAGGGAATCGCTGTGACCGCTGTACAGCCCCAGGGTGAGCAGTTCCACGAGTTCCTCGGTCACCGCCTCAATACGGCGCTCGGCCTGCAGGGACGCGGCGATCTGCGCCGCCGTGGCATTGGCGCGGGTGGATCCGTCCCAGGCCTGCCAGGCCGCCCCACACAGCAGGGCCGTGGAAAACATAAAGAGCGCCACGATCAGCAAGCGGCGCGGTGTTTCATTGCTCATGGAGGATTCGTGTAGGGGTGAAAATCCAGCGCGTGCGCCGACAACAGGGGCGCACGGTGCGCGCTTCGAGCGCTCGTCCTTGGCAAACGTTCCATGGCAAACGATCCATGTCTTCAGGCCCGCGTGCCGGATCAGGGCGTTGCACGCAGTGCGGCCAGCCGACTCTCGAGGCGGGACGCCACCAGGCGCAGGTGCTGGCGCAGGTCATAGAGCTGGGCGGCGAAGGCGAGCGGTACCGAGACCTCGTCAAGCTGACGTTCCATCTCGGCCGCTTCGGCCAAGGCCGTCTCCAGCGTCTGGGCATCCGCATCTTTCATGGCCCGGTGTCGCAGACGGTTGAGGTCGCGGTACCAACGGTAGATGCGTGCCCGCATGCGCCAGTTGTAGATCGGGGGCAACAGGCGGAACAACGGGATGGCCAGGGCGAGCAGGGGCAGCAGGAGGATCTTCAGGCGATCGACCAGGTCCGCGGCCCAGAAAGGCAGGTAGCGCTGCAGAAACGGCGTGCCCCCCGCGTAGGAACGGGCCGCGTCATCGTGCAATGGAAAAGCGAGAAGGTCGGGACGGGGAAAGTCACCGTTGTCGTGGAACCACCCGCCCTTGCCGTGGATACGGGTGGCGGTACGCACCAGCAACGGCACGAAGGCGGGGTGCAACTCAGGGCTGGCCACCAGGTTGGCCGTCGCCGCGAGCAGGGTGACGTCACGCGGCGGCAGGTCCGCCGCCAGGTCCACCAGACCCGCGGGTAGCACCACCTTGGTCAGGTAGGGCAGTCGGCGCGCGTAGGCCTCCGAGCGGGCCAGGTTCATGACGGTCACGCCCTCGGTATGGAGCAGGCGATGTACCGGCTCGGAGTCGGCCGCCGCCACCATGAACACCACGTCCACCCGTCCGGCAAGCAGGGCCTCGATGGCATCGTTGCCGCCCAACTCGAGCGCCTTGTCGGGCGCTGTTCCGACACCCGCGACAGCGAGGAGATCCAAGGCCAGGGCCCGTGTTCCGCTGCCCGCCGTGCCGATGGCCATGCGTTTACCGGACAGGGCGGTCAAACGGTCCGGCGCGCCGGGCAGACGATGGAAGATCCAGAACGGTTCGAAATACAGGCTGCCCAGGGAGCTGAGGCCATCCGGGGTCTTGGCCACACCGCCCTGCACAAAGGCGAGCTCCGCGGCCCCGGATCGCAAGCGGTCGATATTCTGCACGGAGCCCGCCGACGGCTCGATGCGCAGTTCTATGCCTTCTTCGGCAAGGGCATCCCGGTAGCGTTGCGCGTACGCGCTGTAGGCTCCACCGGGCGAACCCGAGGACATATGAATCACCGACGGTGGTGCCGGATCGACAAACTGGAAGGTGATGACAAAGGCCAGCAGCACCAGGACCGCGGTGGCGAAGGCCGCGCGCTCGGGACTATGGCGTTCGCCGCGCTCGTCCGCGTCGCCCTCGGTCTGTTTCCGGGCGCCCTTTTCCACCGGCACCGTCATTCGTCGGCCAACCATTGAACGAGGTAGAACAGGCGCTGACCTTCCGACGAACGCGACGGCCCTATGACACGCGCTCCGTGAATGTGGCGCTCGGGCTCAGCGCCCAGTTCGGCCTCCATGCGCGATTCAACGGGGGTTACGCAGGTCTCGGGAAAACGCTTGCGCCCCTTCTTGCGCGGTGCATAGACCAAGGCGTAGGTGTCCTTGGATACCGTTCCGTCCGCGATGATTTTGGGGTCAATTCGTTGTATCTCGCCTGCCATACTGCGCCCTCATCTCGACTCGACCCCGATCGGCCGAACTCCGAGTGTAACGGAACCCAAGCGTCTCCCACCCCGTGCCACATCGCCTACATTCCACTCTCCTGGCCTGCTGCCTGGCCCTCTGCACCGCGCCGCCCGCGTCCGCTGACGGTCAGGGCGACTACCAGGCTCTGTCCCGGCTGCGCGGCGCGGCGGGCCTGCCCGGTTTCAGTTGGAACGGACAACTCGAACGCGCCGCCCGCGACCATGTTCGCTATCTGCTCGGCAATCCCGAGGCCTCTCACGATCAGCAGGCCGGTACGCCGGGATTCACGGGTGAGGGCCCGTCAGAGCGTGCGCTGCACGCGGGCTACCCCTCGACCCTGGTGAGCGAGAACCTCGCCAGGGGCCAGCCCACCATGGAGGCCGCCCTGGACAGCCTGATGGCGGCCATCTACCACCGCATCGGATTTCTCAACTTCGAGGTGAACGAGGCCGGGATCGCCAGCGAACCGTTCCGCGCGAACGCTCTGAAAAACGGCCGCCCCCTGACACCGGGTGCCCAGGTGTTCGCCTTTGAGCTGGGCAACCGTACCCTGTCGCATCTGTGCTCGGACCCGCCCCCCCTGGACGAAGGCCGTTTCTATCGTGGTGCCTGCGCGGATCCGGAGATCAAACTGGGTGCGAAACGCTACGAGCAGGCGCTCGCCGGTCCCGCCATGCAGGCCCCGGAAGTGGTGATCTGGCCACCGGATGGGGCCACCGACATCAGTCCCGCCTTTTTTCATGAACGCCCCGACCCGCTGCCCGACCGCGACGTGTCCGGCTACCCGGTCAGCATCCACGTGAACCCGTACAAGGTCGTACAGGCCCGCCTGCTGGAGATCGAATTGCGCGAGACCGATACGGGCCTGCCCACGCGCTCCACCCGACTGCTGGACGCGGCCAGCGACCCTAACGGCCGGATGGACACCCATACCTTCGCCCTGTTCCCCCTGGACCGACTGGATTGGGGCCGGGAGTACGAGGCCCGTGCCCGGGTCAACCTGGATGGCAGGACCGAGCAGATCCTGTGGCGGTTCCGTACCCGGCACCTGCCCCGCCCGGGCGCCACCCTGCGCCATAACGGCGAGGCCTTCCCGGTGCGTGGCGGCGAACAATTCACCCTGTACGTACCGCCCAGGACCAATGCCCCGCGCGTGGGCAGCCTGACCATGCTCTTTCCCGAGGGGAGCGAGGTGAAGTCCGGCTTTTTCGATCCCAACACCCTGCAACTGACCGTGCACGGCGACCACGGCGCACGCATCCGTTTCGAGAGCGACAACGGACACCGCTTCGAACTCCACCTGCGCTGCGACGCGGTCCCGTCCTGCTAGAACCCCTTCAGAGCCCAGAGCGTTCCCCGGTCCGTTCCCCGGTCCGTTCCCCGTTTCGTTCCCCTGGGCGGAAACGCGCGTTCTTGTCCCGGCCTCCCGTCGTGTCATGATCCGTCGACGTTCCGTTCCGCACGAAAAGGGCCCGCGCCATGGCCAAAGTTCATCGCAAAGTCTTCTACCTGTCGGACCGCACGGGTCTGACGGTCGAAACCCTGGGCGACTCCCTGCTCACCCAGTTCACCGGGCTGAGCTTCGATGCCGTGACCTTCGGCTTTATCAACTCCATGGAACGCACCGTGCGTGCGGTGGCCCAGATCAACGAAACGGCGGACAGCGAGGGCTGCCCGCCCCTGGTGTTCTCCACCGTGGTCGACGATGACATGCGCGAACTGGTGATGCAGTCCAAGGGGTACTGCATCGATCTGTTCG
>JBMYTY010000139.1:0-5263 GCA_049604855.1 Gammaproteobacteria bacterium
CCCCGAGGACGGCACCCACCGGCTGCCCGTGCTCATCGAGCTTGAACCCCAGCGCATCATGCTCACGGGGGCATCGGGAAACGATGCCAACGAACGTCCGCAGGTCATCGAGAAACTGATCAAGCAGGGCCTGCGTGCCCAGTTGCAGACCGGCAGCCTTATCACGGGCCAGTTGTTCGTCAACCTGGTCATGCGCCCCAACACCCCCATACAAGCGCCGGATGCGGATATTCCGATCCCCCAGTTACCCACCATCGCCAACACCCTGGATGAACTGGCAGGCTCCGTGCAGGGCATAGTCGACCAACTCAGCGATGTCGACTTCAAAGGTATTTCGGACAATCTGGTCGGCACCCTGGAGGGCACCAAGGCGCTGGCCCGGAGCGAGCACCTGAAACGTGCGCTCGTCGAACTGGAACAGACCCTCAAGGGCACCAATGCCGTGGCCAACCACCAGGGCCTGCGCGACACACTCGACCGCCTGGATGACACCACCCGCAGCCTGAACGTGATCCTGGCGGCGTTCGAGAAGCGTTCCGACTCCCTGGCGGGCAATACCGACCAGGCCCTGGAGGAAGGCCGCAAGGCCCTGACCCAGGCACGGCGCACCATGGCCCTGCTCGACGGCGTGTTGGCCGAGGATTCCACGCTTCAATACAACGCCAACCGCATGACCAGCGAGCTGGCCGAGACCGCACGCGCCATCCGCAGCTTCGTGCAGTACCTGGAGCGCAACCCCAACGCCGTCCTGTTCGGCAAACAGGCCCCATCCCGATGACGAAAACCATGGCAAACCGGATCCTCCCGCGCTCCGTCGGCCTGTTGGCCGCCGTGCTGGCGCTTGCTTCCCTCAGCGCTTGCATCAGCAAACCCGCGCCCGTCACTCATTTCTACGTGCTCAATCCGACGGCACAAGCGAACGCGGCCTCGGCACATGAGAAGTCGGTCAGCGTCCTCATCGAGGAAGTCACCCTGCCGGACTACCTGGAGCGCGGCCAGATCGTCAGCCGCGAGACCGCCAACCGGCTGCTCCTGTCCGACTTCGAACAATGGGGCGGCAGCCTGCGCAAGGACATCGGCCGTATCCTGGCCACCAACCTGGGGCGACTGCTGAGCACTCCGCACATCCTCGTGCCGCCCATCGGGCCCTACGACCGGGTGGACTACCGGGTCAACGTACTGGTGCTGGGCTTCGAGAGCGGCCCCGATGACCAGGCCCGCCTGCAGGCCCGCTGGACGGTTCGCGACGGAGGCAATGGCAAGGCCCTGGGTGGCCAACTGAGTGAACTTTCGCGCCCCCTGCCCGTGGACGCGGACATGGACCAACGGGTCGCCACCCTGGCGGCCCTGGTGGGTGACCTCAGCCAGGTCATCGCCGAATCGATCGGCAAGGCCCGCTGACGCGGACCGACGCACCGTGCTCACCCGACCACCCATGCGGCCGACCCCGGCATCCCTGCCCTGGCTGCTTGCGCTGTGCGTCATGGGCGCTTTCGCCGCCTCGCCGACCGACGGCACCGGGGCGCGGACGGGGACGGGACCCGGAGCCCCCGATCCCACCCCGGACATGGGCGGCCGTGAGATCGTCGAGGCCAGCCGCCAGCGGCACAATCGTTTCCCCTACGTGTTCGAACGGGTGGACCTGATCACCACCGACCGCAAGAACCGACGCAACGTGCGCAAGGCACGGCGTTACTGGCGCGTGGACAATGATGGCGGCCTGCGCTTTCTCTGGGTGTTCGAGCAGCCACCGGAATTGCGCGGCGTGGCTGTTCTCGCCAACCATGCCCCGGATGGACGCGCGCGGGATGAGGGTCTGTACCTGCCCGCCTTCGGGCCCAAGCTCAAACGGGGTTCTAGCGGCGACGACGGCCCGGTCGAGGCGCGCGCCGCGATGGCCAGCACCAACATCCTGGGCACGGACTTCAGCATTCAGGACCTCAGCCCCGAGGACATCGATGCCCACCACTACCAACGCCTGGCGGACACCCGCCTCGGCGATACGCGTTATTTCCAGGTGGCCGCCACGCCGCGCGACCCCGCCCTGAGCCGCGCCAGCGGCATCACGAGAAGAATTCTCCATATCCGCCAGGACACCCTGCTGACCGAACGCTGCGACTACCTCAACGCCAACGGCCGGACCGTGAAACGACTCACCCACCACGACCTCTCACCCCATAGACTCGGGTCCTGGCGGGCCGGAATGAGCCTCATGGAGGATATGTCCACGGGCCACAGCACCCTGATCAAGGTCCGTGAACGGGTGGACTCCGAAGACTACGTCCCACCGCCGCTGTTCCAGGCGGAATCCCTGTTCGCGGGTCGCCACCTGCAATCGCCACAGGAATGGGCACTGGCCGCCAAGAGCGCGCCCGCACCCTTGAATGAGGGACTCAATCCCGGGGCCATGGATACCCCGGAGGAACCGCGGCCATGACACGCATGGAACGGATCCTGAACCTGGGCGCGGATCACCGCATCTCCGTCGGCGTGGTCCTGCTGGCCATCACCGCGCTACTGGCCACGGCCCTGCCGGGACTGCGCTTCGGTACGGACTTCAGCCGCCTGATCGCCGACAGCGATCCGGACAAGCTCATCTACCAGACCATTGCCGAGGAGTTCGGCTCGGATAACCGCAGCATCGTCTACGCCCGCGACACCCAACTGTTCAGCCCCGAACACCTGGGCGCTCTGCACGAACTGCACCAGACACTGGAGCGCCTGCCCTTCGCCGAGCGCGTGGACAGCCTGTTCACCCTGCGCACCCTGCGCGGGCGCGACGATCGGCTCGACTCGCGGATGATCATCGAGTCCGTCCCGGACACCCAGCAGGACGCGGACCGCATGCGTGCCCGGGTGCGCGACAACCCACTGGTGGTAGGCCGTTATGTCACCCCCGGCGGCACCTTCACGGCCCTGGTGATCAACATCAAACCCCGGCCCAACGACCCCGGCTATGACAGTGAGGTCAGCCAGGGACTGGACCAGGCCATCGCGCCGTTTCAGGACCGCTTCGACCAGGTCTTCCAACTCGGCCCATCGCGCATCACCCACGAACTCAACGAGGCCCTGGCCTACGACCTGCGCCTGCTCGGCCCCCTGTCGGCCATCATCCTGGTGCTTACGGTCCTGGTCCTGTTGCGCAGCGGTTTTGCCGCGCTACTTCCGCTCATCACTGCCGCCCTCAGCGTCACCTGGACCTTTGGGCTCATGGCCTGGCTGGACATCCAGGTCACCCTGCTGACGGCCATGCTGCCATCGCTGATCATCGCGGTGGGCTCGACGGAAGACACGCACCTGATGGCCCATTACCTGCGCCACCTGGACCGCAATGAACCGGGCATTCGCGGTGTCGCCACCCGACGCATGATGCGCACCCTGGGCGCGCCTCTGGCGCTGACGGTGCTTACCACGGCACTGGGCTTCGGCAGCAATGCCTTCAGCCAGATCAGCCTGATCCAGGAGTTCGCCCTGATCTCCACCTTCGCCATCCTGTCCAACGGCATCATCACCTGGCTGCTCGTGCCGCTGCTGGCCCGCACCCTGGGCCCCCGCGCCCACTACCTGGCCCGCTCGCGGGATGAGTTGCCCGCCATCTCGCGCTGGGCCGGACGGGTGTTCGGCGTGACCCGGCACCGTTTCCCGCGCGTCGCCCTGTTGGTGACTGCCCTGCTCTGCGGTTTCTTCCTCTGGCAGGCCTCCAAGCTCACCGTCACCAACGACCCCATGAGCTATTTCAAGGACGACCGCCCGCTGATTACCGACATGCAGGCCGCCCAGCGGGACCTGGCGGGGATGAAGGTTTTCTTCATCCGGCTCTCCTCGGACCATCACAAGGCCTTTCTCGACCCGGACAACCTGCGCCGTTTACTTGAGATCCAGAGCTTCATCCTCGGCATAGGCGCCTTCGACGACAGTCTGTCCATCGTCGACTTTCTCAAGCTGGTGAACCGTGAGTTTCACAACGGTGCCCCGGACCAGGCCGCGATTCCGAACACCCGGGAGCTGGCTGCCCAGTACCTGATGCTGTTCCACCGCGCGGAGATCAGCCCCTATATCAGCGCCGACTTCCAGCGGGCGAATATCGTGGTGCGGCACTCCATCACCGACTCCAGCACCCTGAACCGCTCTGTGGACGAGATCCGCCTGGTGGCACGCGAGATCGCCCGGGATTTCGACGTCCACGTGGTCGGCGAGAACCTCATGATCAACCGCGCCGCCGACACCCTGCTGGGTGGCCAGATTCAGTCCCTGGGCATACTCCTGCTGATGATCTTCCTGGTCATGTCAGCCATGTTCACCAGCTTCAAGGGTGGCCTGATCGCCATGATCCCGGCCTTCATCCCCATCGTCATGATGTTCGGGGTCATGGGCCTGCTGGAGATCCCGCTCAACCCGGGCACCGCCATGGTCGCCGTGATCGCCGTGGGCATCGCCGTGGACGGAACGGTGCACCTGCTGTCGCGATACAACGAGCGCAGCCGCCGCGTCCCGGACAACGAGCAGGCCATTGCCGAGACCGTCGAGCACGAGGCACTGCCGGCCGTCACCACCGCCATCGGTCTGGCCTTGGGCTTTGGGGTGCTTCTGTTCTCGCAGTTCAGCATCGTCGCCCAGTTCGGCGCCCTGTCCGCCGCCACCATGCTGTTCAGCATCGTCGCCAACCTGCTCATCACTCCCCTGATCATGACCCGCATCAAGCTGGTCGGCCTGTACCAGATCCTGTCCATGAGCGTGCATTACAAGGTGCTCACCGACTGCCCGCTGTTCCGTGGCATGACGCCCTACGAGATACGCAAGGCCATCCTCATCTCGCAACTGGACGAGTTCCGCGAGGGTGCGAAGCTGGTTCGCCAGGGAGAGATGGGGCGCACCATGTATCTGATCCTGGAGGGTCAGGTGGACGTGGACATCGATTGCAACGACGGCAGCACGCGCACCGTCGCCCAGCTGGGTCCGGGCCAGGTCTTCGGCGAGATCGGCTTCGTCCGGCCCATGCCACGCACGGCGACGGTCGTCGCGCGCACCCCGGTGCAGGCCCTGCGCTACGACTACGACACCATCGGACGCGATCTGCGCTTCTTCCCCTCCCTGGTGGCGAAGATGAACTTCAACATCTCCGGCATCCTCGGCGAGCGCCTCGCCGGGGTCATAGAAGGCGGCTTCAAGAAATAAGCCGCCGACTCGGCCCCCTTAGGGAAGCTGAATGAATCGTGACACGGCGCCGGATGCGCCTACGGCTTATCCAGCCTACGAATCGATG
>JBMYTY010000140.1:0-3154 GCA_049604855.1 Gammaproteobacteria bacterium
GGTCTGGCGAACTTTCAGGGATTTAAGGACCGTCAGCAATTCACGGCCGGGGGGGAGGAAAGCCAATCTCGCATCTGGCTCCACAACTCCGGGGAGGCGGCACCCAGTGCCGCGCGCGGGCCGGTATCCCAGCAGAAGAGCTCGTCACCGTCCAGGGCCCGCGCCACCGCCCCGGCCTCCTGGGCGATCAACTGTCCCGGCGCGTAGTCCCAAAGCTTCTGACCGCCGTGCAGGTAGACCTCGAAGCGGCCGGCCGCCAACCAGCACCACTCCAGGGCGACGCTGCCCAGGTTGCGCATGGAGGCGAATGGGGAGGACTGCGCGAGGGGGCGCGCCAAGGACCTGTCCAACCTTTTGAAATCCACCACACCCACGCAGTCATCCAGGCCGTTGCATGCGAAATCCCCCGCGCCCCGTGCCTCAAGCACCCGACCGTTGAGCATCGCACCCGCGCCGCGACGGGCGGTGAAACACTCATCCCGGTTCGGGTCCAGTGTCAGCGACCAGGCCGCGCCGAAACGATCGATCAACGCAAGGGAGACCGCGAAGAACGGCAGTCCGTGAATGAAGTTGGTGGTGCCATCGAGAGGGTCCAGACACCAGAACGGCCGCCCCGCGTCGAGAACAGCCTGCTGTTCGCCCGGGGTCATCTCCTCGGAAAGCACCGGGCAGGCAGGGGTGGCACGCCTCAACAGGGGAACCAGAGCCGACTCCAAACGACGGTCCATGGCGGTGACCGGGCTACCGTCCGCTTTGTAGCTCACGTCCCGCACGGCGCCCCCGCTGAACAACTCTTGCACCGCGGCGCGTATGTCCCGTGCGAGCTGCTCGGGATGGTCGGGAGCCGGGGCCTGTTCCGTGTGTTTCATGGATCACGGGCGATAGCGGAAGGGGCCGTCAGTTTAACGCTGTCTGAATGGCTGACCGAATGTGATTCCTCGCACGGGACGTGAGGCATCCCTCCCGTATACTGCGCCCGCCATGAACGCATCCCGCCCGCGAATATCCATCATCATCCCTTGCTACAACGAGGCCTCCACGCTGGCTGAGGTCCTCGATGCGGTGCACGATTGCGGGATCGATAACATGGAGCTGATCGTCGTGGACGATGGATCATCCGACGGCTCGGGCGAACTGATCACCGGCCCGCTCCGCGACCGCATGGACCACGCGATCCGTCATGACACCAATCGCGGCAAGGGCGCGGCACTGCACACAGGAATAGCCGCCGCCACCGGTGACGTGATCGCCATCCAGGACGCGGATCTCGAATACGATCCACGCGAGCTGGCAACCTTGCTGGAGCCCATCGAATCCGGCCACGCGGACGTGGTCTATGGCGACCGCTTTCATGCCGGTCGTCCCGACGGAACGTACCGACGGACGTACCTCGCCAATCGTTTCCTGACCTGGTTGTCGAACCGTGTGAGCGGGATGTCGGTTCCGGATATGGAGACCTGTTACAAGCTGGTACGGCGTGATCTGATGCAATCACTGCCGTTGCGTGAACAACGCTTCGGCTTCGAACCGGAACTGACGGCACGCCTCGCACGGGTCCCCGGGCTTCGGCTGGTCACCCGGCCCATCAGCTATCGCCCGCGCCGTTACGCCGCCGGCAAGAAGATCGGCCTGAGCGACGGACTGAGGGCGATCTACTGCATCCTGCGTTTCAATCTGTTTCGCGGCTGATCCGCCAATTCCCGTCCTATCTCGACAGCTCCGCGGTGTCCGATTCGGGTTGCGGATTCGACAAATGCCGCAAGGCCTCCGGATCCACCCTGAGCAAAACCGTGAGCGGTCGCCCGTCGAGCCGACTTTTGCGCATACGAACGACATCGGCGAACGCACGCATCCGAGAGATCAACGCCGTGCCGTCCACGTCATCGCGGGTGAACCGTGGGTGCAGTCGTGAAAGCCACACGTAGTCGACCCCGGCGCGCCTCACCGCCTGGGCCAGTTCCCCACCGCTGAGTTCGTGGGGTAAGCGCACCGCCTCGCGCCGCGCCAGGTAAGCGACATAGCCAGGCGCCATCGCCATTACGCGTGCGTTCTCGGGCAAATGGTCTCGCATCCAGTCAAGGTCATCGAACATCACCAGCTGCACCTCCGCCTTCTGACGGGCACTGCGCGGATCGGCCACCAGGTAGAACTCCGCGATGCGCCCGTAGTCCTCCCGGGTGTCTTCGAAATTCGACCGCCCCTGTATCGTTCCCAATGCCGGCATGGCGACGAGAACAGCCAAGGCGCCAGGCACCGCCGCTGCCACGAACCCCGCCCTGTCGCGCGTGCGGGAAGCGCTGAGCGCTAACATCGTTTGGCTGGAGAAGGCCAGCAAGAACGGGGCAAGACACAGCAGGAAACGCGTCATCTGTCCGGGGTAAGGCCAAAGCAACAGCACGCCAAGCGAGATGAACACGTACCATGCGGCGGCCTGGGCTTGGATCAGCCCCCGCAACAGACCCACCACCGCCAGTACAGCCACCACGGCGAGAACGATGTTCTGCGCGCCAATCTCCGGTAGGAGATAGGGCGTCCACAGACCAATCCAGGCCTCATCCAGGACCGCTATTTGCGGTGACAACAGTTTCTCCAGACCACCTTGGGAAAAGGCACTCACGGCCCAATCCAGACCCTCCCCGTAGCGACTCGCGGCCGACTCCGGCCGAATCAGATACCAGGGAACGATGGTTGCGACGGAAACGGATAGTCCGGCTAGCAGGGACCGAGGTGACTCCGCTCCCTTGCGGATGGCGAACGCCATGTGAACCCAATAGGCCAGCAGCAGGGCGAAGCCGATGCTTCGGGTCAGAACCACCAGGGCTAAGATCAAGCCCACCACGAGATGTCGGCGGGGCACCCCCCTGGCCCAATCTGATGCGAGCAGGCCCAGGGTCACCAAGGCCATGAACAGCCCTTCGCTGAGAATCCGCAGATTATGTAGCCAAGCGTAATAACTCACCGCCATGAGCAACACCGTTGCCACGGCAACAAGACGCGACCCGGTCACGCGACGAGACCACACCGCGAACAGCGCAAGAAAACCGGAATACGTCGCCACCGTGACCAAGTGGGCTCTATCGAGATGATTGCCCGCATCCACCGACGCGAGTAACAGCGGAAACAACGGCGGATAGATTTCTTCGGGCCAGGCCGC
>JBMYTY010000140.1:3164-5253 GCA_049604855.1 Gammaproteobacteria bacterium
TCTCCCGGGGATGTCCAGGGCGACAGGTAGCGCGCCATGACCAAATAGCTGACGGAGTCATCAGTGAATGAACGCAGCTCCCCCCCGGAGGCAAAACCGAGCATCAGCGCGAACTGTGCGATCACGATGAGAGCGACCGTCAGGGGGAATCCGTATCGATGTATTGCCTGCAACAACATCACGGGCTGGCGGGCACTCAATCGCCGACCTTTTTTCGACAAGTGAAAAGACCGAGCCCGCTATACGGGCACCCGCCTCGCCAAAACCCGTATGTCGACAACGGCACGGGACGTCAATGTAATGCGGCGAACATGGAGCGGCGGAAACGCCCGACCAGGGGATCATCGGGGCCCAGGATCTCGAAAATATCGAGCATCTTGAGCCGCGCCGCGTCATCACCCCATGCGCGATCGCGCCGCATGATGTCCAGCAGTTGCGTAAGCCCCTCTTCCGTCCGGCCTTCCGCCAGGTCATACAACGCGAGTTGGAACCGGGCCTCGGTGTCTTTCGCATCGGCCTCCAGTCGCTTTTCCAACGCGTCCACGGGCGGCAGGGTCTGTAGCTCACGGGCAAACCCGATACGGGCCTTGAGTCCGGCGACCGGCTGACCATCGATCTCGTCAGGCAAACGGCTGGCGACGGTCTCGGCCTCCTCGAGCCGGTTCAGGGCACCCAGCCATTCGGCCAGGATGGCACCCAGTCTGTGATTCTCCGGGTCCTTGACCCAGGCCTCGTTGATGGCGGTGATGGCGGCGTCGGTATCGCCCGCATCCCACAAAGCCTGGGCCTGCCCCAACTGGTCGTCGGATGGGCGCGAGATGTACTTGTCCAGGGCGGCCCGGATAGCGGGCTCGGGCTGTGCCCCCATGAGTTCCTCCACCACCTGGCCCTGGTGGTAGATGCGCAACGTCGGGATGCTGCGGATGCCGTGCTGGATGGCGAGGTTCTGCTCTTCCTCCGTGTTGACCTTGGCCAGACGGAAGGCCCCGTTGTAGGACTCGGCCATGGCCTGCAGGACCGGCATGACCGCTTTGCAGGGGCCACACCATTCGGCCCAGAAATCCACGAGCACCGGGGCTTGGTGGGAATAGGCCACCACGTCGGCCTCGAAACCGGCCTCGGTGACATTGACGATATGCGGGGAGTCGGCCATGGAAGAACCTGTTCGGGAGAGTGGATCGGTCGGAATCTTGGGGCATATCCGCCGCTTTCAAGGCGTGAAACACCCATCCATACGCGCGTTGGCGCGGCCTCAAGCCAGGGATTGTTCCGCACCGGAGCGCGGATCGAACCCGCCGGGGATCAACGTTCGAGCATGTCCAGTTTGCCTTCCTTGCCGTTCCAATCATCCGCATCCGGCAACGGGTCCTTGCGCTCGGTGATCACGGGCCAGTCCGCCGCCAATTCCTCGTTGAGACCGATCATGTGTTCCTGCCCCGCCGGCACATCGTCTTCGGCAACAATGGCCTCCGCCGGGCACTCCGGTTCGCAGACGGCGCAGTCGATACATTCCTCGGGGTCGATGACCAGGGTGTTCGGTCCCTCGTGAAAACAATCCACGGGACACACCTCCACGCAGTCCGTGTATTTGCACTTGATGCAGTTTTCGAGGACGACAAAGGTCATGGCCGGGTGACTCCTGGGGTTCGTTTAAACGGGCCGGAAGGATACCTGATTCCCACGCTGGGTTGCCCTGTCGCCGGTGGTCTCCGGGTTTCGGACAAAGCGGACGGCACAAACGGACGTGGTTCGCGGTTACACTCCGCTCCCCTTCAAGACCAGTCCAGGATTTCGATCCCATGCCCCTGATCCGCCCTTTCCGCGGTCTGCGTCCCGTCACGGGCCGTGCCGACGAAGTCGTTGCCCCACCCTACGACGTGCTCTCCAGCGCTGAGGCTCGCGAACGCGCGGCCGGTCGGCCGAACAGTTTCCTGCACATCTCAAAACCCGAGATCGATCTGACCTCGGACATCGACCCCTTCGACCCTTCGGTTTACGCCAAGGGCGCGGAGAATTTTCAGCGCATGATCGCCGACGGCGTCCTGCGCCGTGACGAGGCCCCCTTGTATTACGTCTATCGCCTGACCAT
>JBMYTY010000141.1:0-5238 GCA_049604855.1 Gammaproteobacteria bacterium
GCCGGGGACGAGTTGCCGACCGGTGCCCCTTTCGTCCTGCGGGTGCAGGCCTTGGACGAAAGCTCGATAGCCGAAACGCGCGCCGCCATCGGCGGCGTGACCTATGTCCCTCTGAGCATCGTCAATCTCGACTTTGTGGATCTCGTCGGCGTCCTCCCGGCCAGTGCGGGTCCGGACGACGTAATGACAATTTACACGCAGGCCACGGACAGCGGAGGCAAGTCGACCGGAGAGCTGGAGATTGAAGTGCCGTTTGTGGACGGAACGGATCCGGAGATCGCGATCACTGACCCCGCAGCTGAAACGGCCTTTGCGCAAGGGGACACCCTCTCGCTGGCGGTCGAGTACAGCGATAACTTTGGGGTGACGAATCTGGCGATTCGCGTCAGCGGAGCCATCAGCCTTTCGGAGGATCCCACCGTCGACGCGGTTCCCGGTAGTAGTGAAATCGGAACCTTCGACCTGACGATTCCGGGCGATGCGCCACAAGACGGATCGGTCTTTACCGTTTCGGTTACCGCCGAGGATGCTGCGGGGAATCGCTCGGTGGCGGCTACGCGCACCTTCACGATGGTCGATACCACACCGCCCAGCCTGGTCACCGTCAGCCCGGCCGATGCCTCGACCAATACCCCTCTCTGGCCCTATGTGGAAGTGGAATTTGATGACCTGATCGACCCTGTGACAGTCGATAACGCCGCGGTCGGGCTGATCGGCCCCGAGGGCGGCGTGGCTGGAATGGCCACTCTGATTGACGGCGGTACGACGATCCGATTCGCCCCGACCGCGCCACTGGAACCAGCGACAAACTATACCTTCTCGATTACCTCGGCGGTTCTGGGGGCGGATGGCAATGCGCTCGAACCGCTGACGAGCACCTTCACCACAACAACCGCCTCCTTTGCGTCACCAGATGCGGGTGACAAGTTCGTCGAAGGACAGGAGCTGGTTGTCGATCTCGATCTTGCAAACGGCGCGGGAGTTCAGTCGGTCACGTTCACGCTCGACGGCGCCGATTTTGGCTCGACCACTTCCGCTTCCCTCGCCGTGACGGCGAACACCCCGGCACCGGCTGATGGTGATCCGGCAGCAGAGATTCTCGCAACGTTGCAGGTGGTTCCCGCTGTCGCCGGGCTCAACCCCGTGCCCGACTCACAACCCGTTGCGATCGATCCACTCGGCGTGGAGCTGTACTCTGCCGATGTGGATGCCGACAACGATGGAATGCTCAATGGCGATGAGATCGCCAACGGTCTCGATCCCTTCCGTGACGACGCTGTGGAAGATCCCGACAGCGACAACTTGAGCAACGCCGACGAGTTGGCGGGCGGCACCAATCCATTGAATCCAGACACGGACGGAGACGGGATTCGCGACGATATCGATTCACAACCGCTGGTGCCGAACAGTGGTTTTACTCCGGTCGCCGGAAAGAGTCCCCAGCGAAATCTGGCGCTCTACTTTGATGGAGTCGATGACCACGCCTGGATGTCCAACGGCACGGCCTACAACGGAAACGTCTCGATCGAACTCTGGTTCCGCAATGACGACGATTTCAGTTCGGAGACCTCCCGCAATTTCCTTCTGACCAAGGTTGGGTCCGGTGATGACCTCTTCATCGCCTACAATTCCGATCATACGGTAACCTTCCGGGCACGGGATGGGTCAGGTTCCGCGCACGATCTGACCTCCGCTCCGCTGGATGCCGGCTGGCATCACGTCGCGGCGGTTCACGATGCGACCAACGGACAAGTCCTGCTCTACATCGATGGGGTGGTCGAAGATTCCCGGAGCGTTCCAACCGGCATCCGGCATACAGGAACTACCTGGTATCTTGGGGCCTTCACGAATCCCGGGCAGATCGAGCGTCTCTTCCAGGGTGCCATCGACCAGTTGAGGATTTACTCAATCGTCCGGACTCAGCAGCAGATCAAGGATACCCTCTTCAGCAGCCAGGGTTCCGGAGGGGGCTATCGTTGGAACTTTGATGAAGGGTCCGGCGTGGTCGCCTATGATGAGACCAATGGAAACGCTCAGATTGGAGGGACTGGCTTCGACTGGCGTTTGGGTGGACCAGGCTTTGTCAATGATGCGATGCCGACGTGGGTTGCCGGCGCCCCGGGGCTTCGTGACCAGTGGGTCGCCTGTGCACTCCCTGAAAGCCTGACCGCGTTGTCGCTCGAGGGATTTGATCGGGATGGCGCTTTCGTCACGTCAACGGTGACGACTCTGCCGGAGAACGGACGCCTCTTTCAGACACCGGATGGGGTGAATTCGGGTGCCGAGATCACCACGGTTCCGACCGAAGTGCTCGATAGCCAGAACCGGGTCCTCTACGAGCCGAATCCCGGTTTCGTCGGTGCCGACGGTCTCGCTTACACGGTTACGGATCCGTTCGAGACCTCGCTCCCGGTGACGATCCCGATCTACGTCGACCCAAGAAATCAGGCACCTGTCGCCGTGGACGACAATGTGATAGCTTTTGAAGACTTCGAGAACGTGCTTGACCTGACGGCCAACGATTCCGACCCCGAAGGACGAACTCTACAGGTGGTCTCGGTCACCGGCGCGAGCAACGGAACAGTCGCGATCAATCCGGACGGCACCGTCAGCTACGAACCGGATCCCGGGTTCAATGGAACCGATTCCTTTACCTATACGATTGCCGACGAAGTAGCCTGGATCCGGTTCGAGGACTTTGACGCCGGACCAGGGAACAACAGCTTGGAAAACAACTCGAGCACTGGGCCGTTTGGCTTTCCTGTGTGGAGCCACGACTACATCTGGAAGATCACCTCCGCGACCGATCCGCTTGATCTGCGGGCCAGCGCGCGGATGCGGTGGGACACCAACATGATCTGGGATAGTATCAACCGGGCGATGTGGACGATGCACAGCGATTACCCGCCCGGCCTGGTCGAAGAGGGCCTGCTGATCCGAAGTTCCGGTTCCTATGGAACGCGAAGCTATGTTCCGGTGGTGCGTTGGATTAGTCCCTGCGACGATTTCGATGTCGACCTGGTGGGCTCGCTCCTGGTCGATTGGCCGGAGGGTAGCAGTGTCACCAGTGTCGAGATCCTGATTGGCACGATCGACGCCGAGACCGGATCCGGAGCGGAGTTGCTTCGTCAAACGGTGAACCGCTCGGGCGCGTTCGAAACCCTGATCCCGGTCGATCTGGCAGGTCTCAACCTCAACCAGGGCGACGCCATTGTGATTATGGCGGAGGTCGATAATTCGGCCGAAGGCACCTTCATCATCGAAGATCGCCTTGCGGTGATCCCCTCATCGGCAACGAAGACCGCCACGGTTACCCTCGACGTGCGGCAGAATTCGACGCCGGTGCTGACGCCTCCTGGAGCCGGGTATGGACTTGCCTTTATCGCCGGCGGCGGAGGTTTCGGCGGAGGTGGCGGTGGCCAGTCGCGCCCCGTCGGGATTGAAGATGCTTTGATCGATCCTTCGGGATCCTACAGTCTTTCGATGTGGTTCGAGAGCAGCGTGGATTTCTCGACTGGGGCCACGGTTCGTCCGCTGGTTGTGAAGGGTGCGGACCGAACCGTCGACTTCGGCCTGCAGTACAATAGTTCCGAGAAGGTGGAGCTTACTATGGTGAATAACCTGGGGACCACCTTCACGTTGGAGTCACCTGCGCTCGGGGATGGGTGGAATCATGCAATTGGTGTATTTGATGACGCGGCAGATCAGGTACGCCTCTATGTCAATGGCCGACTTGTTGCTTCGGCCGCTACAACCGGAACGATCCGGGACAGCGGCAATTATTTCATGATGGGGAACAATCGCGTCTTTGGCGGTGGAGGAAGCCAGCGCTTTGCAGGCTCGATCGACGAGGTCAGCCTGTGGTCGCGTGCGCTGACCGATGCGGATGCGGTCGCTATCTGGCAGCGACGGCTCGATCCACCCACCGAGACCGGCCTGACTGGCTACTGGCCAATGGACGAGGGAACCGGGTCCACTGCGGCCGACGCCACGGAGAACGGGCTGGACCTTGGATCGTTGGATTTCGGCGGGGGAAGTGGACTTCCCTGGATTCCATCAGAAGCGCCGTTTGAGAATGCGGTTACCGCGCTCGAAGATCTCTTTTCTCTGATTGTCCTGCCCGCCACGGATCCGGATGAAGAACCCCTGAGTGGAACCGTCGCCTCTCTGGCTACACTTGGAACGCTCTTCCAGACCGAGAATGGAACAACTCCTGAATCGGAGATAACAGCCGTCCCCGCAGCGCTGTCCGGCGGGAATCTTGAGTTGCTTTATTTGTCGCCATTGAACTTCTCAGGCTTCGACCGCTTCGACTACACGGTGAGTGATGGAAAAGTGGAGACCCCGGTTGGGAACTTGCTGGTGCGAGTGCTTCCGTCCAACGACCAACCATTAGCGGCAAACGATCCCGATGCCGCCACGACCGTCGAGGGCGTTCCGGTTGTCACAATCGATGTCCTTGCCAATGACACCGACATCGATAGCGCCGACCTGACCGTATCGTCCTTTACCGATGGAGGAGGGGGCAGCGTAGCTTACAACGGTGACGGCACGTTCACCTATACGCCGAACTTCGGTTTCAGCGGCACCGACACCTTCACTTACACGGCATCGGATGGTGAGGCGGAGAGCGATCCCGCTACCGTAAGTGTCAATGTGACCTCGCTACCGGGCATTGCCTGGATTAATCCGGCTGGTGGAAACTGGAACGACGGCGCCAACTGGGATGGCGGCCAAGTTCCTGGAGCTGGAGAGAAGGCCCTGATCGAGCTGGATGGTGATTACACGATCACGGTGACCACTGCCACTCAGGTCGGTGTGGTGCAGATGACGGCATCCAGCGGGAAACAAACCCTCGCTGTCTCCGCAAACCTCACGATCAACGACGGTGGCTACCTCAACGAGCAGTCGCGTTACGAACAGAATACTGCAACTCTCGATGCGGTTGGACCGGTCCGCTTCCTCGGGGAAGTAGCGATCGCGAATGCGGCCTGGCAGGGCGCGGGCGCGAAGAGTTTTGGCCCTCTGGCGACCGTGTCACTCGGCGGATTCAGTTTCAACGGTGGCGATATTAGCAACGAAGGGACGGTCACGGTTGACTACGGCCCGCACGGGCTGCGGCGCTACGGGGCGGGCAGCAGCGGGCTCGAAGCGGTCGGCATCGGGGACTTCACGCCCCAGGAACGCCATCGACTGTTCCCATGGAAACCCATCGGACCCGCCGTGCGCCGCGTGCGA
>JBMYTY010000142.1:0-5216 GCA_049604855.1 Gammaproteobacteria bacterium
AAGCGCCCGGACCAAGGCAACATCCTCCATCAAGGGCTGATCCGGGAACCCTCCAGCTTGCGCATAGTCGCGGCGGGTGACCAGCAGCCGGTCGGCCAGGAACACGGCGACCTGCTGGGTAGTGAAATCCATGTCGTGGGATTCAGCGCGCAAGGCCTTCAATAACAGGAAAAATCCCGTGCCACGCGGGTGGAACTGCGGTGGGTGTCGGGGACGCTGTGCATCCTCCAGGTCGGTGGGTTCAAGTCCGAGCCGATCCACCAGGAGCGCTTTTTCCGCCTCGGGAGGTTCCCCTTCCAGGTCGATCCACAACCAGGCGTCGGGGTTCGAATGCCAGTCCTCGATCAGGGCCTCGTCCCCGAGGGTCACACCGTCCGAATCAATACACATGAATCGACGCATCATGGTTTTCCGTCGGCGATGGGTGAGGCGGTATCCGTGGCACTGGCATCGGGCACGGTGGCGAAGGCGCGCCGGGCGTCGTCTGGGTCGCGTTCGCCGAGCACGGAGCGCACATGGACGTCCTGCTGTGGGAAGGGGATCTCGATATCGTGCTCGTGGAAGCGATCCCAGATATTCAGGTAGACCTCAGATATGACATTGGCGCGACCCTGGGGCGGATCGTCGATCCAGATACGCAGGTCCAGGTCCACGGAGCTGTTGCCGAAGCCGACCAATTGGCAACGCGGATCGGGATTACGCTTGATGCGCGGCACGGCCAGGGCGGCCTCGACGCACAACTTCATGGCCAGGCGCGGATCCGAGTCGTAGGCGATACCCACCGGTATATGCAGGCGCACCAGGTTGTTGCTGTAGGACCAGTTCTCCACCCGCTGGGTGATCAGCTCCTCGTTGGGGATCAGGTGTTCGATACCGTCGCGGGTGATGACCGACACATAGCGGGCACCCAGGTAATTGATCCAGCCGAAGGTGGGACCCAGCGAGATAACGTCGCCGGGTTTGATGGAGCGATCCATGAGCAGGATGACGCCACTGACCAGGTTGGAGAAGATTTTCTGCAGGCCGAAACCCAGGCCCACACCCAGGGCGCCGGAGAACACGGCCAGCGCGGTCAGGTCGATGCCCACCGCCGACAGGGCAACGAGGATGGCGACCAGGATCAGGCCGATACGCGTGAGTTTCGCACCCAGGGCCTGCATGGCCGGGGAGACGGAGTCGGAGCGCCGCAACTGGCGCTCGAGTACCGAGGAGACGGTTCCCGCCAACCAAAGGGCGAACCACAGCGCGAGACCACCTTTGACGAGGGTCAAGGGGGAGATGCGCAGTTCGCCCGCGTTGATGGCCCAGCTGTCCAGCATCTCCATGGTCGGACCCAGCCAGCCCACGATGTTCAGGGCCGCCACGGTCCAGGCGATCACCGCGACCGCCCGGGCTATGGCCGGGTTGCTCACCATCAGGGTGGCGATACGGATCAGCAGCCAGGCGCTGATCAGGCTGGCGACCACGATGAGGGCCCGGTGCGGCCACTGCAGGGTCTCGGCGATGCCGATGGCGAGCCATTGAAGCAGCAGCCAGGCGATGGTGTTGGACAGGCTGGAGAGCGCGTTCAGGGTGCGGGTCAGCCCGGGGCTGGCGGATGCCTTTTCGCCGAGCCGACTGAATAGCCGCCTGAGCCCCGGCGTCAGCAACCAGCGTGCCGCCACGAAGACCAGGGCGATCAGCGCGAACTGGCCCCAGAACCACGGATCGACGGCGATCGCCCGGGCGCTCTCGGCCCAGGCTTCGGCGCTGGACAGGATTCTCTCGAGGGCGGGGTGATCGAGCATGGGTTCGGGGACCGGGGTGAGTGGATTCTGGTGCTAAGGGTGGTGTACGGGGGGCGGAGTCAGGCCTTGCGGCGGCCCACCGTGCCGCGCAACAACCGACCGAGGATATCGGCCCCGGTGATGATGCGCCGTTCGTCCCCCCAAACCAGGATGATATCGCGGTCGATCACCGGGTCATTGCTGCCCGGTTCCAGGGTGAGCCGCCCGATGGCCTTGCCCAGCGGTGTCTCGCGATGGCGCACGATCACCGGGCGGTGGCAGAAGTCCATGGGGTTCGTGTTGCCCGGGTCGAGCAGGGCATGGCGCAGGAATCCGTCGGCATCGAGCATCAGACGTGGGCGTTCACGCTCGTCGACCAGCACCACCCAGGGTTGGCCTGACCGGTTCACGTCCTGGATGAAGGGGGTGTCCGGCCCGGCTCCCAGCGCGGGGAACTGGAAGCCATCGCCGAGCGGGTCGGTGGCGAGGGTCAGGATGCTTGCGGGATCGACCGGTACCCCTTCACTGACGATGGGCAGGTCATCGATGGTGAGAAAGTTGAGGGCTCCGATGGCTTCCATGCGGTCCAGGTCGGTTTCCTCCGCTTCCATGTGCCGACGAATCACCTCCTTGAGGTGTGACTCGCGGTAGAACTGAACCCCCTCACGCCCCAACCAGGCATCTAGAAACAGGGCCGAGGGCTTGACCACGGGGTACAGGACGAAGCTGTAGAAGCGCAGCAGCGGGGACAGCAGCGACGCCATGCGCAGGGCATGGCGCGAAAAGTAGGCCTGGGGTGCGATCTCGCCGAACAGAGTGATCGCGAAGGTCGAAAACAGGAAGGCGCTTGCCCCCGCCAGAACCGAGTCGGAGAGCAAGGTCAGCAGGACGTTGATGCCCACGTTGCCCCAGAGGATGGTGGTGAGGACGGCATTGGGGTCTTCACGCAGGGCGAGCACGGCACGTGCGGCCTCATTGCCGTCCGAGGCCTCCACCTCCAGCCGTAAACGCGAGAGGCTGAACACGGCGAGGTTCAGGCCGGAGAAAATGGCCGATTGGGACAGGCACAGGACAATGCCCAGCCAGGTGATGATGTCCAGCGGGTGACTCTCAGGTCAGGGAATGCGCCACCCAGCGAGGGCGCGGCTGCGCCCCCGCCGGATGGGGTCCGGAGGGAAAGGGTCAACGAGCCTTGAGGCCGGTGACCTCGACGACGACCCGGCGGTTCTGCTTGCGCCCTTCCCGTGTGTCGTTGCTGTGCGCGGGCTTGCTCTCACCGAAACCGGTGGCGGTGAGCTTGTCCGAGGGCACGCCCTTGCCGGTCAGGTAACCGGCCACGGAGTTGGCGCGGCGTTCGGAGAGCTTCTGGTTATAGGCGTCCGGGCCCAGGCTGCAGGTATGACCGTTGACCTGGACCGAGGTGACATCGACGCCCTCCATCTTGCCGTAGAGGGCATCGAGATGGGTTTTGGCCTCGGGCTTGAGGGTGGCCTTGTCGAAGTCGAAGAGGGCCTCGGACTCGAACACCGCTTTGATCTTGACGGGCTCGGGCGGCGGCGGCGCGGGCTTGGGTTCGGGCTTGGCCACAGGCTCCGGGGGGGCGGGTTCACAGGCGGGATAGGCGCCGGCATCGCGGTAACGCGATTGCACGCAACTGCCATAGCCGTCGCGCCAGACCTCTCCCGCGCCGCTGAAGCCATAGCCGTTGTCCGGGCCCGCGGCCTGTGCCTGGGAGAACACGGTCACAGAGAAGGCCGCGACCATCAGAATTCGTGCATTCATTGGGAACCCTCTGAGGAGTTGTCGGGTGTGATGGAGCGCGGGAAACGGGTCTTACATCAGGCGCCGCGCCCGCGCGATCATCGCTACATTCGACCTCGCTGGGCGTCGAGGCAATACCTATTTTTCGTACACAGGGAAAACGACAATGCCGCATGCGCCGGGTGGGGCGGGGCGCTGTGTTCGAAGTGGGCCAGGGACGGGGACGGGGACGGAAGCGAAAGGGATGACGCGGGGCCCGGAGGTGTGCGCGAAGAGGGGATGAAAATGGTACCGGGAGCGGGACTCGAACCCGCAAGGTATTGCTACCGGTGGATTTTGAATCCACTGCGTCTACCAATTCCGCCATCCCGGCAGGGGGGGAATCGCCGTTGAGCGGCGAGGGCGCGATCATAGGGGCAGCCCCTATCCGCCGCAAGACGGTCCGCCACGCGATCGCCCGCGACGGGGCGATCGACCCGTTCGGAACGGAGTCCGCTCCCTCACGGCGGGGCCCGGAAATCGCGTGATAGCATCGCGCGCCATGCTTGCATCCCACTTCCGCTTCGACCTTCCCGATGGCCAGATTGCCCAGCGGCCCCTGGCCGATCGATCCGCCAGCCGCATGCTCCTGGTGGACGGCCGCGATGGCTGGTTCGAGAACCATGGTTTCACCGACCTGCCGTCCCTGGTCCGGCCCGGTGATGTTCTGGTCTTCAACGATACGCGGGTGATTCCGGCGCGCCTGCTCGGCCGCAAGGAGAGCGGAGGACAGGTCGAGGTGCTCGTGGAGCGCATCACGGCCGCGGACCGAGCCCTGTGCCATGTTCGCGCCAGCAAGTCGCCCAAGCCCGGCACGCGCTTGATCATGGAGGATGCCGTGGAACTGGTTTGCGAGGGCAGGGATGGCGACCTGTTCGATTTGAGACTGGCGGGAGCGGGTGGCTTTCTCCAGGTGCTTGAAGCCTCCGGACGCATGCCCTTGCCACCTTATATCGAGCGGGCCGCGGAACCCGGAGACAGCGAGCGATACCAGACCTGCTACGCGCGTGAGCCCGGGGCCGTCGCGGCACCCACCGCGGGACTGCATTTCGATGACGTCACACTGGATGGATTGCGGCAGGCGGGCGTGGAAACCGCCTTCGTCACACTGCACGTGGGGGCCGGCACCTTTCAGCCGCTGCGTGTGGATGACGTGGACGATCACCACATGCATTCCGAGCGCGTTGAAGTGACCCAGGCGACGTGTGACCAGGTCAACGCGGCGCGGGCGCGCGGTGGGCGCGTCATCGCCGTAGGCACCACCAGCGTGCGTTGTCTCGAAGCGGCCACCGTGGACGGTCGCCTCGAGCCGTACCGGGGCGAGACGGATATATTCATCCGCCCTGGTTACCGGTTCCGTATGACCGATGCCCTGTTGACCAATTTTCACCTGCCTGAATCAACCCTGCTCATGCTGGTAACCGCGTTCGGGGGCTACGACACGGTCATGGCCGCATACCGCTTCGCGGTGGACGAGGGCTACCGGTTCTTCAGTTACGGCGATTGCATGTTCCTGCAAAGCCGCGCCCTTCCCGGGGAAGGGATGCCGCGCGATCCATGAGCAGTGGGGATTCGTCGCCGCGCACGCAGGCCATGCCCGGGGTCGGGTGGCCTACGGACAGGCAAAAAAAAGGCGCGGCCATTGAGGAA
>JBMYTY010000143.1:0-5206 GCA_049604855.1 Gammaproteobacteria bacterium
TCGTGTAAATTCGCCGGAACTGAATTTGTTCAACAGCATCGGTCACGTCGGCTCTCGTTTCTCCAGCGGCGTCACCGACCAGGTGTGAGTTTTGTCCTCCAACAAAAGCAATACGTTCAAGGGCCTTGCCCTTACAAAGCCCGTGCTCAAAGCCATCGACGACGCCGGGTTCGAAGTCCCCTCCCCCATTCAGAGGGAATCCATCCCCGACCTGCTTGCGGGCCGAACCGCCATCATCGAGGCCCCCCCGGGGTCGGGTAAAACGGCGGCCTATGTCATCCCGCTGATCGAGCGACTCATTGCCGAACCCACCTCCGCCGGGGGTGGGCCGGAAGTTATCGTTGTAACGCCAACCCGGGACCGGGCCATCCGCGTCGCCTCCTGCTTCCGACACTTTGCCCGTCAGGCCGACATCGGCCTGACCGCCGCGAGTCTCTATGCGGATGCGAACTCCCCCGCCCGGAGCCAGCACGACGGGCGTGGGGTCCGACTGCTCACGGGGACGGCGAACCGTTTGCTGGACCGGGTCAAGCAGGATGATTTCGATCCTTCCACCCTGCTCTGCGTGGTCTTCGACGAATGCGATGAGGCGGCGCGAAGCGGGTTTTCCACCGAGATGCGCGCACTTCTCGACGCACTGCCCAGCTCCATCCAATGGATCTTCACCGGCAACAACATGCCGAAAGGCATTGCCGCCGCGGCAAAAGCGCATACCGAGGAAGCCCGCGCCATCTCCGTGGAGGACAGTTCCCCCGGGGCCGAGACAGCCTGGGCTGGCAGCGTTCCCCGTCAGCGCGAGATCCGCTCTTACAGCAAGCTTGAGACGCTCTCCCGCATCGCCGATGTCGAGGCATTCGAGTCCCTCGCGATCATCACGCGCGGCAGCCGTGATGCCGAGCGGATCAGCGACCGATTCAGCGCCCAGGGTTACACCTGTGTCTCCGTTCACGCCCGTCTCAAAAAGGCCGAGCGGGACGCCGCCCTTTCCGCGTTCAACGCGGGCGACGCGGAAGTGGCCGTCCTCAGCGCCCCCTATGTGGGCCTGATCAAACGCGCGAATCTGAGTCTTGTCGTCAGCTACGACCTGCCCTGGTCCCAGGATGAGCTGCGTGATCGTCAGGCTTTGCTGAGCGAGGAATCCGGCGAAGCCGGACAGATCCTGCTCAATCTGCCGCGCGAACGACGCTGGGTCCGCAGCCTTGAGAAAGGTACAGGAGTCCGCTTCGGAGCCGTGAACATCGATGCGCTGGATCATGCCAACGACCGTCGGGTCGCGGGCTTCAAACAGCGCATCACGACCACCGCTGCCCGTCAGGACCTGAGCGTATTCGATGGCCTGCTCGCGGAATTGCGTGAAGACACGGAGATCGATGCGGACAAGCTCGCCAGCGCGCTGGCCTTCATGGCCCAGAAGGACCGCCCCCTGATCACCGATGAACCGCCCAAGGAGCGACGCCCCAAGCGCGAGGAAGAACCCCAGAACAAGCGCGAAGCGCGCGGCCACGAGCCCGAGGCAGGCATGGCGCGTTATCGCATCGAAGTGGGCCGCGCCAACCGTGTCAAACCGGGGAACATAGTGGGTGCGCTCACCAATGAAGCGGATCTGGAAGCCGCCGACATAGGCCATATCAAGATTTTCGACCGGTTCAGCCTCGTGGACCTGCCGGAAAACATCCAGCAGGAGACACTGGATCATCTTTCCGGGCTTTGGGTCTGCGGGCGACGTCTGGACATCTCCCGCGATGGCGAGAAGCAGACGGAAGCCGACAGCGGTGGACGCAAACCACAACGCGAGCGGGAGCGCGGCGAAAATGCCCCACAGCGCGCCAAGTCTTCAGGACCACGCCGCGGGCGCTCTGACAATGGCGAGGGCGGTGGCGGTGGCAACCGAACCATGGGCAAACGCAAACGGCCTTCGCGTTCCGGCAATGGCGGCAATGCGGGAAATCGTGCCCGCAACGAACCACAGCCGGGTAACAGCTACAACGAAGATGACGACCAGACGGCATTCTTCAAGCCCGGCCGCGAGATCAGCAACGCCAACAACCTGTTTCCCTCCGACCCGTCGTTCAGCACCGGACAGCAACGCCGCCGTCGGATGTAGGACGGGCACCGGGCACGGTCTCGATTCCCACGCGCTGGGCGGCCTGATCCCGAAGCCCCCGGCCGGGGATCAACGTTTCGGTAGGCTTTTCAAGTCGCCCCGACTGAGCACGGCATACGCCTGACCTAGGTGACCGGATGGTCCAGGCACCGTGTGAGCCTCCCGACCATGGGCCGCTCAATGCCCCCACGTGACGACCGTCTCCCGCGGCCTGCGCGGCGGAACAGGACAGCCGTCACGCCGCTTCCCCATTTCGACGCGCAGGCTCCTGGTGTAGTGCGCCGTACTGAATGGTCTCACCCGCGCGGTCCGCGCACGTGGTTCTCCCGCGGCCACCCTGCTCGATCACCACGAGCGGATAGTCAAGAGGTGACCTCGCGACGTCGCCGGGCTACCTTCTCCCCCATGTTTCCCCCAAGGCCCTTCGTGTACGCCCATGGCTGACCTCAGCGAGTCGCTGCGCGACACCGTTCAACAGGCTTATCGCGAAAAGCGGAGCCTGAACATTCGCGGCAGCGGCTCCAAAGAGTTCTTCGGGAGGGCCGCACACGGGGAGGCTCTGGATGTTTCCGGTCATGAGGGCGTGATTGATTACCAACCGGGCGAGCTCGTCCTCACGGCGCGCGCGGGCACATCCCTGGCGACCCTCGAGCAGACTGTTTCCGAAGCCGGCCAGATCCTTCCATTCGAGCCCCCGCATTTCGATGCGGGGGGCACGCTCGGCGGCACGGTCGCCTGCGGCTTGTCCGGTCCCCGCCGTCCCTACGCGGGCGCCGTGCGCGATCTTGTTCTCGGCACGCGGGTTATCAACGGCAAGGGTGAAGACCTGAGTTTCGGCGGGAAGGTGATAAAAAACGTCGCCGGCTACGATCTCTCCCGCCTGATGGCCGGTGCACTCGGCACCCTCGGCGTGTTGCTGGATATCTCCATCAAGCTGTTTCCGGCTCCACGAACGGAGACCACGCTCTGTTTCGAGCATGGACCCAATGAGGCCCTGGACCAGATGAACCGGTGGGCCGGAAAAGCCCTACCGATCTCCGGCGCGGCCTGGTCGGACGGTGTGCTCCGAATCCGGCTCTCCGGATTCGAGGCCGCGGTCATTGCCGCCGGCAAAGTGCTCGGAGGTGATGTTCAACCGGACGCCGACCGTTGGTGGCGGTCACTTCGCGACCACACCCTGCCCTTTTTCTCGGGTGACGCCCCGCTCTGGCGCCTCTCGGTCGGCAGCGCCCACGCCCAGCCGGGGCTTGAAGGGGACGTCCTCTTGGACTGGGGTGGTAGTCAACGATGGTACCGGGGACCCGAAGCGCCCACCTATCTGAGGGATACGGCGCGGGCACTGGGCGGCCATGCCTGCGTGTTTCGTGGGGGTGATCGCGGCGGCGATGTCTTCCAGGAACCAGACGCGGTGACCATGGGCCTGCATCGGAACCTGAAAGCCGCGCTGGACCCTCAACGTATCCTCAACCCCGGCCGCCTCTACCCCGATCTCTGAACATCGGCACCCACGATCCCACACATGGAAAAGCTACCGCTGCTTCTCGAACCCGATGACCTCGAACAGTCGCTGTCCCGACCGGACATCCTGATTGTCGATCTGAGTCGCTCAAGCACCCATGCGCAGGCCCACATACCGGGTGCCGTGCACATGGGGTATGCCCAGCTCACCCTGGGACGCCGCCCGGCCCCCGGCCTGTTACCCAGTCCGGAAGAACTCAGCTCCCGCCTCTCCGCTCTGGGTCTGCGACGCGACCTACACGTCATCGCCTACGATGACGAAGGTGGCGGTAACGCCGCACGTCTGCTGTGGACCCTGGATACCGTCGGACATACCCGCTACTCGTTGCTGAACGGCGGCCTGCACGCCTGGGCCAACGAGGAACACCCTCTGGAGCAGACCATCAACCGCCCCGGAGAAGCTCGTTTTGAGGTTCGCGGTTTTGGTGAGGCCCACATCGAGATCGGCGACGTGATGGCCAAACTGGGGCGCGGTGAAACCTTGTTTCTGGACTCGAGGTCTCCCGAGGAATTCAGCGGAGCCCGACGCTATGCGGCGCGCGGTGGACATATCCCGGGTGCGGTGAACATCGAGTGGACACGGTTCATGGACGAGGAGCGCAACCTGCGCCTCCTACCCCCCCACGCGCTCGACGCCCTACTCGCCAGCGCGGGTGTCAGCCCTGATCGGGAAGTCATCACGTATTGCCAGACCCATCACCGTTCCTCGCATACCTGGTTCGTGCTGAAGAGCCTCGGGTTCGAACGGGTCAGGGGTTACGCCGGAGCCTGGGCCGAATGGGGTAACCGCCAGGACACTCCGGTCGAAGAATGACCCGTGGGCTTACCGGGGCTCCCGGAGCAATCGGAGTTACCGGGGCAATCCTCCGACATTCAGCCGTCTATGACGGCGCGGCGGCTCAGCACCCAATCCCGAATCTGGTCGAGTCGACTGTAAACGGATTCCACCCAAACTCCGTAGACGTTGGAGCGACTCGAGCTGGCCACGCCAAACAAGGTCACGGCGCCATCGACATCTTCACCGTAGAGCGGGCCACCGGAGTCTCCCGCCTGCGTCCGGTGCGTTCGCAAGGCACCATCGAAACTGATGCGGGCCGCCACCGCGTAACGGGTCATGCGCGTCGCAATGGTGGACAGGGCGAACGGCAAATCGCCCGCGCCGTCGCGAAGATTGATCCCCGTGAACCGATACTTGTTCAGTACCCGGGGATGCTCACTGGTGATCACCGGATAGCGTTCCCCACGTGCCCCGAGAGGCTCAGCCAATCCGATCACCGCCACGTCGTAGATCCCGGTCTGATCGCGGAGGAAGCGGGAGAGGTCCTGATCGGACATGGCGATGACATCCTTTTTCCGCGATACGGCTATGGAGTCATGGATGAATACTTTGCCCTCCATCGCCGCCGCATTGCGCCCGTTGGAGGGACGGCTCACCTTCACACGCCCCACTGGAACGCCCTCGAGTAGTGAACCGGTGCTCTCGTCGTAAACGGACAGCAGTGTATGTGCCGCGGTGACGACCGTTCGGGGACCGATCAACACGCCGGTACCGGTACGGGTGTACAGCTTGCCGTCCTTCAGCAT
>JBMYTY010000144.1:0-5204 GCA_049604855.1 Gammaproteobacteria bacterium
AATCCACCCAGTCCGAGGGTGTGTTCGCCGCTTCCCGGATCGACGAAGCGGGGCTCGGGCGGTGGCTGGTAGCCCTTGGCCTCAAGGGCCGCGCCCGCGTAATCAGAGACCTCGCGGACTTCGAATGCGCGTCCCGACGGCGCCCCCGCGGCCTTGAAAGAGGCACGGAAATCCGTCACGTGATCGATAAACGGGATCCCCAGGAAACGGCAGAGCTCGGGGTACTCCTCGCTCATATTGGCCAGGAAGGATTCGAGCATGACGGCGTGGAAGCGTCCTTCGCGCAGCAACTCAATCTGAACGCGGAAGAAGTTGTGGTAGTACTCCGCCGTGTTCTCCACCGTAAATGCCCAGCGGGGCCGCACATGGCGACGGTGGAATCCGTCCATGGACTGCAGGACCGCCACCGGATGTCGGACCATGACGATCCCGGAGAAGTCGTCCTTTTGGGTCAACTCCAGCGCCTGCTCGTGATAGCGCCAATGCTTGGATCGAACGTAGTGGACTTTGTCGTAAATGACATGGGAGATGCCGTCCATGGGCTTGCGCGGGCCGCCTTTGGGGTAAATACAGTCAGCCGAGTCCGCGATCGTGGCGCCCCGAAGTGCCGTGTTGCCCTGCTGTTCCACCGCATCAAGGAACTTCTTGGTGCCATTGTGGCTGACTGCGTACAGGGCCGGGTGGTTGTGCAGCAGGGCGCAGAACAGGTTGGTCCCGGATCGCGGAGGGGCGAACAGGAAGACGCCTTTTCGGTGCTGGAGAAAGTGTGCCATCAGCTGCTTGGGGAAGGTGATCAGGTTGTGGGCCGCGGCCTGCGTCGCCTGGAGTGGCGTCAATACCAGGGCTTGGTGCGTTTCGACCGGTTGCGCAGTCGGTTGATGACGGCGTGCAGGCGCAGGAACCCATGGGGAAAGCGGATCTCCAAGGCTTTTCGCCAGCCCATGGTGTAGAGCGGACGGCCCCTGTAGGCGGACGGATGTTCGCCGATGTGCTCCACGGCGTCGGCAAACCGGGTCCGGCTTTCGAAGTGTGAGCCACCGGCCAGTGCTCGCTCGATGAACTCATCGCTCGCACGTCCGCGCTTCGCTTGTGCCTCCAAGGTCGCCATCACGCTGTCGGCATCGGATTCGGTGGTGCCGTCGAACTCCGCGAAAACACCAAGCTGCCCCATGCGGGGTTTGCTCAACACGGCCGTGGGAATGCCCAACTGGATACTCTTGAACAACAAGGTCGAGGGGGCGCCGATGACACAGGCAGACTCGGCGATCATCTCGTCCAGATGGGTTTCATCCATGCTGACCTGAACGCCTTCACCTTCCAGGAATTTGAATGCGAACTCGGGCCGGGTTTTCTCCTTGATCAGGAGCGGGAGCTTGAACCTTCTGGCCATCTCGAAAGCACCGCAACGGTTGATCAGGTCGTCCGTCATGGGATCGAAACGCTGGGTCGCACCCGCTTTGGGGGTCCAGGAAGGGACCAGCATCACGTGTTTGGCTTCTGGCCGGTCCGCATTTGCATCGAACCGGGAAAGCCGATCATTGGAAGGCAGGCCCACGGCGTGAACGCGCCCTTCGAGGCGTGGGTTACGGCGTAGCAGCAGATCCTTGTCGAACCCGCCCAGGCAGAAGCAATAGTCATAGTAGAGGCCGAGTCCTTCCGAAACAGGCTTGAGACCGGCTTCGCCATCGTCCAGTGATCCCTCCTGGCAACCGATGACCGGCACGCCCCGCTTGCGCAGCTGCCGATAGAGGAGGGGGTTTCCCCAGTGACGTTTGCCCTTGTTCGTATCGAACAGGGCAAGGTCGAAGCGGCGATTGCCGAGGGCATGATCAAACTGCCGGGCGAGTTCCAGTCCGCTGCCGGGCGTCTCCGAAAGGAGTTCCGCACCGGCGTCGCGCATGCGCCGCTTGAGTAAGGGGCTGGGGTCCGGGGAGGTGTCCGGCCAGTGAGAAGGCTCCGCCATCTTGTAATGACAGAAGACCGAAACGCTGTGGCCGCGCTGGATCAGCTCCGGTATCGAACCCTCGATATTCCCGCAGGCACGAGGGAGCATGAACACGAAGAGGATATTCATCGCGGGACCCGGTTTTGCCTACTCAGGCCGGAAAACGACGTCAGTTCTTGCGCCCGACGAAATACAGGTGCGGCATCTTGCGATTCTCGATGCGCCAGAACCAATCCTTGACGGGGTCGAAGACGGAGATTGGGCGCAAAACCACGGCCCTCGAACTGACCGTAATGAAGCCGTAATTGGCCATGCGCGGACTCAGAGACTCCGCGGACCAACTGCTCCACTTCGTGGGGATTGAGTTCGTTTGCCATCGTCTGTTCGGTCTCTGCTCGGGACGTTTGGCGCCGCGCGCGAGCGCGACCTCCAAAATGGTTGCCAGTGGTCAAAAGCGGCGCAATCTCTCACAGAAGCTCTGATCAGGCCAAGGGATAGGCACCGGTCTCGATCAATTCAATGGTCCGCCGGATGCGCGGCGTACCACTGCGCGACTTCTCGAAGTTCATCCTCCATGGAGCGCGGTGGCTCCCACTGCAGTACACGGACCGCTTCCGAAATGTCCACCTCAAGCGAGCCGGCCAGCCTTTGCCAGATGCGTTGGAATGGCGGCAGGGCGCAGGCGGCCGAGGTGATGAAGTCCGGGATGTGAAACAGGCGCGCGGGGCGTCCGAGCGCATGGGCCATGGCGATGGTCAGGTCGGTCGTCGATACCGGTTGCCGGTCTCCCGCCAGAAACACGTGCCCGCCCGCATCCGGGTGCTCAATCGAACGCCGGATAAGGTCGCGGAGGTTGTGCAATCCGACCAGTGTGCGCCGGTTGTCCAGTCGGCCCAGCGGTAGCGGGGCCCCCCGCTTGATCAATCCCAGGATGCGCAGAAAGTTGCCCTTCACGCCGGGGCCGTAGACCAGTGGGGGGCGGATCACGACCTGCTCCAGGCCGGTTTTCTCCGCGATCTTCGCAAGTTCCTGCTCCGCCTCCCATTTGCTGATGCCGTAGGGATCACTGGGGGCCGCGGTGTCGTCGGAACGGAACGGGGTGCCATGGGTTTGTTCGCCGTTGACCTTGATGGTGCTGACGTACACGAACCGTTTAACACCGGCGGCGGCCGCGGCGGCGGCGAGATTGGCCGTTGCATCCCGATTGCAGGCACGAAACTGGGCGAGCGGGTCATCGGCGGTCTCGTGCATGACATGAACCCTGGCTGCCAGGTGAACAACCGTATCGATGCCCTGCACGGCGTCCTGCCAATGGGTGGTCGAATCCAGGTTCCCGGTGAGCGCAAGTTCCCGGGTGTTGAGTCCATCAGCGGATTTCCGGGTGCGTACCGAGGCGCGCACGCGGTGTCCGGCGTCCTGGAGTGTGTCGCACAGGGCACGGCCAACGAATCCGTTGGCCCCCGTTACGAGGATGCGCAGGGGTGGGGAGGCGGGCAAGGGCTGGGTCACAGGCGGATGATGGGGAGCTGGACGGGGGGCATAGTGTACGCATGCCCACCCCGCGCGAGCGGCTTCAGGGATGGTCCGGGGAGAACAGGCGCACGATAAATCATCCGGGGGTTGTCGCCTGTGGTAGCATCGCACGCGCTCGAGAGGGGCTTAGCTTATTGATCTTCCTGGAAATTCGCGCATTGAACGCGACCAGGGGACGGAAAACACGGAGACCGGGTATCGGCCGCAGAGTCGGACCCAGGCACGCCTCGATGATGTTCCAACGCACATGAATCCACGCATTCGATCCCCGTACACAGCGTTTCTACACGACCTGCTGGCCATTCCCGTCGCCTGGTACATGGCGTTCTGGTTGCGCTTCAACCTGGGGGAAATTCCCGCGGAGCCGCTGGCGACGGCGTCTGGAACCCTGCCATTGTTGATCGTGGTGCATGGCGCCCTGTTCTGGTTTTTCGGCCTCTATCGCGGTGTCTGGCGATTCGCTTCGCTGCCCGACATGCTGCGTATCGGGCAGGCAGTGATGCTGGGTGTGCTCATCTCCGCCGCCGTATTGTTCATGGCCACCCGTATGGATGGGATTCCCCGCTCGGTGTTCCCATTGTTCGCCGTCATGCTCGCCGGTTTCCTGGCGGTGCCGCGTTTCGTTTACCGCATGGCGAAGGATCACCGGTTCAGACCCCAGCCCGGAAAGCGGGTGCTCATCGTCGGGGCGGGTCCCGCTGGTGAGATGCTCGTGCGCGATCTGTTTCGCCAATCCGAGCGCCGCTACAACCCGGTGGCATTCGTCGATGACAACCTGATCACACGGGGAAAGGAGATCCACGGCGTCCGGGTGCTGGGCGGGACCCAGGACATCGGCCGGATCGTGTCGGACAAACGGATCGACGTCATCCTGCTGGCCCTGCCGACCATCCGCGGTAGTGAGATGCGTCGAATCATCGAGCAGTGTGAGATGACCGGCGTGACCTTCCGCATCGTGCCGCCGACGGAGGATCTGGTCAGTGGTCGTACCCAGGTATCCGAACTACGCGAGGTCTCCATCGAAGACCTGTTGGGCCGCGATCCGGTATCCCTGGACTGGGACCGGATCTCCTCGGAGCTCAGTGGCCGTCGGGTGCTTGTTACCGGGGGCGGGGGCTCCATCGGCTCCGAACTCTGTCGACAGATCAGTCGCCTTTCTCCGGCCAAGCTGATCATCGTCGATCAGAGCGAGTTCAACCTGTATGCCATAGAGATGGAGTTGCGCCAGTCCTTTCCCTCAGTCGAGTTGTACCCCCGTCTGGTGGACGTGACCGATCCGATCGCGCTGGAGCAGGTTTTCGAGGAGTTCAAGCCGCAGGTGGTGTTTCACGCGGCGGCTTATAAACACGTGCCGATGCTCGAAGATCAGGTGCGTGAGGCTGTCTCGAACAACATCCTCGGCACACGACGCACGGCATTGGCGGCGGATCGCCATGGTGTCGAATGTTTCGTCCTCATTTCGACGGACAAAGCGGTCAATCCGGCCAATGTCATGGGGACGACGAAACGTATCAGCGAGATTTTCTGCCAGAACCTCGATTGTCATTCCAAGACCCACTTCATCACGGTGCGGTTTGGAAACGTTCTGGGTTCGGCGGGCAGCGTTGTGCCGTTGTTCCGCAAGCAGATCGCCGAGGGTGGCCCGGTCACCGTGACCCACCCGGATATACTGCGCTACTTCATGACGATCACCGAAGCCTCGCAGCTGATACTGGAGGCGAGCTCG
>JBMYTY010000145.1:0-5201 GCA_049604855.1 Gammaproteobacteria bacterium
TTCGCAACGCGGAGCTGGGCGATATCGTGCGCCAAGGCGCCGTGCACGATTCGTTTAGAGCTTCCCTAAGGTTACCCGCCAACGCTGACTGGATAACCGGGTGGGTGAGGCGGTATTCCCGGCTCGCGTCGCTGTCCGGGCGCAACGCCACCCATCAGACGGTAAAACGCGCCGGGAGCTGTGCGATCCTCCGCGGCCATGAACCCCACTATGCTTTTGTGTGACAACGGCTCACGTCGTCCCGCTGCCACCCTTGCCCTACGTCGGGTCGCCGCTGAACTCTCCGGACGCATGGGGTCGAGGGTGCACGCCGTGTCGCTGCAGCATTCGGCCAAGATCGATCGCGCCCGGCTCGGGGGGGATCCGGCCGTGGAGCTACCCGCGTTCCTGGACGGGCAGCTCAGCAAGGGCGAACGCGCCTTCCTCATCCTGCCCCTGTTTTTCGGTCCCAGCCGGGCCATCAGCAGCTTCATCCCCCAGACCGTCGAGCAGGCCCGTGCGCGCCACGGGGATTTCCAACTCGACATCGCGGATGTGCTCTGCCCGCTGCCCGGGGGCGAGCCCACCCTCGTGGACGTGCTGCGCGACAACGCGCTGGCCGCGCACCCTGGTCCGGACCACGTGATCCTGGTGGACCACGGCTCGCCGATCCCCCAGGTCACCGCGGTGCGTCAGTGGCTGGGGGAGCGGCTCGGACAGGCGCTGCCGGGGATCGGACTCAGCGAGGCGGTGATGGAGCGGCGAGAGGGAAAGGAGTACGACTTCAACGGCGATCTGCTCGAAGACGAATTGGAACGGCTGGCGGCAACGGGAAAACGGGACATCAACCTGGCCATGTTGTTCCTGAATCCGGGGCGTCACGCCGGCGAGGGCGGCGACATCGCCGAGATCGTGGACGCCGTACGGGAACGCCATGAGGGTCCGCGGGTGCACATCAGCCCCCTGGTTGGGGAGCACAAGGGTTTACTCGATATCCTGGAACGTAGAGCCCGCGCGGCGCTGTCCCACTACCCAAGGCCCTCAAATACGGACAAGGCCTGAGAAATGGTGCCAACCCTGGGCGAATCCGGCCGATATACCGCGGTCGCGCGGCGTTCGAATACCGGTGCCCCCTCCACGCGATGCAGGGTCCCCGCATCCAGAGCCGACCGAACCATGCCCTCCGCGAGATAGGCACTTCCGCCCCGCGCCAGCAAGGTCTCGAACGCCAGCAGGCCCAGGTTCACGCGCAGCCCCGGTGCCGGGGCATCGGGAAACATACGCGCGTGCTGCACGGCGAATGACGTCCCCCAATCCACCATGACGTAGCGATCCCGCAGAGCTTTTTCCAGACTCTGCCCGGCCGTGGTGGACACCAGAATGACCGGGATCCGCGCCACCGCGCGCAGGGCCAGGCCCTCGATCTGCGGCGCCTCGAACAAGACCACCAGGTCCAACAGGTTCTCGGTCACCCGTCGGACGAGAATATCCGTGGTGTTGGCCTCCAGCGTCAGCGCGAACTCTGGATGCACCGCCCCGACCCGGGCGGCCCAGCGATCAAGGAGAATGCGCCACAGGTCGTAGGGCCCTCCGGCCGAAAGCACATGACGATGCTCCTCGCGCAGGGCCACATCGAGGCGCGCGCGCTCCCAGCCCTTTACCAGGATGTCCGCGTGGCGGTGCAAGCGTTCGCCGGCCGGCGTCAGGTGGATGTCGTTGCGCTTGCGCGACAACAACTCGACCCCCAGGGACTGCTCCAGCAACTTGATGCGCGCGCTGACCGCAGACTGGGTGACGCAAAGCACGTCCGCCGCACGCCCGAAATGGCGCGCCCGGACCACCTCCAGGAAGGTCTTGAGAAGGGTGATATCCAAGGCCCTCGACTCCTCGCCAACCATGAAAAAAACTGATCGTGTCGATCATGACATTTCGTTGGCGCGGTTCCCATCCGAAGCCCTATAAAACGCGGGCCACCAGAGCCACCGATACCCATCGAACGAGGCGAGGAAGGCCCCGAAGCGGGGCGAGAACACCGGGCAAACGCACCGGCACCATCCACCGCGCGGGTTCAATCCGTTCCCAAACTTATTTCGTGGAGAGCCCCATGCGCTACGCCATCGCCCTGATCACCCTGACCGGCCTGCTGTTCGCCCTGCCCGTTGCCCACGCGGCGGAAGATTTCACCGCGCAGTGCACGGAGCAGGCCAAAGCCGACGAGATCCCCGCTGACGAGATGAAGGAATACATCGCTGAATGCGTGGCCGATCTGAAGGCATCCGCCGGAAACTGATTGCGGGTCCCGGCGGGACGGGTGGGCCGGACCTCACGGAACGGCCCGCTCGCCCCAACCGCAAACAAATCGAAACAGGCGGCAACCCCGGTTGCCGCCTGTTTTGTGTTGCGCGCGCCACGAATCAGAACCAGCGCTTGCGCCGGAACAGCCAGACCTGCCCCGCGAGAATCAAGCCCAGGCCGGTGCTTACGATCGCGAAACCCCAGGGGCTCTCCGCCAGGGGAATGCCACCGACGTTGATCCCCAACAGGCCGGTCAGGAAGCCCATGGGCAGGAACAGGGCCGCGATCACCGAGAGCAGATACATGCGGGTGTTCATCTGCTCGGCCAGGCGCCCGCCCAGTTCCTCGTGGGCAACGGCGGCCCGGTCACGGGCGGAGTCCAGTTCCTCGAGGTAGCGGTTGACCCGGTCCAGGGCCTCGCGCACGCGCAGGCGGTCCGAATCACCCATCCAGACATGGGGATCGCCCGCGAGACGGGAGAGGGCCTCGCGTTGCGGCGCGAGGTAGCGACGCAGTTTGATGAGCTCGCGACGCAGTTCGAGGATGGCCGGGCGCACCTCCTGCCCACCCCCATCGACAACCCGCTCGTCGATGTCGTCGATGCGCTCCTCCAACTGATCGATCACGTCGGCCATGCGTTCGGTCAGCCGATCCGCGAGCATGGCCACCAACTCACCGCTGCTGGTCGGACCGCTCCCCCGGCCCAGCGCATCGCGCAGGTCACGCACGGACAGCAATGGGCGACGACGGGTGCTCAGGACCCGCTGCCGGGTGGCATACAGGCGAATGGAGACCATGTCTTCCGGGTCGGCGCCCGGATTGCTGTTCACCCCACGCAGGCTCAGCAGCGTACCCTCACCCAAGCCCCCACAACGGGGCCGTGTCTCCTCGGCCAGCAGGGCTTCGGCCAGGATGGGTTCGACGTCCGCCTCGCCCTCCAACCATCGACGGGCATGGTCGTTCGTGTAGTCCATATGGACCCACAAGGTCCCCTGGGACGGTTCCCAGGCGCGCACGCCGGGCCAGTCCAGTTCGCGGCCTCCGCCCGCTCCATCGAGCAGAATCGCAAGTACCAGACCGTCGGCGTCGCTCACGTCGTTAGTCCGAACATATTCACGACCTTGGAGCCTCAGGCCTTGACACTGGACGGCAGTGCTTCACCGTCGCCGGGCGAGTCGGTCATACGCCTCAGAACCGGTGGAAGGGCAAACAACACCAACAGGTCCAGGGCGGCATAAAAGGCACCGGAGGCATAGGGCGGGTTGGTGGAGCTCAAGCCCATCCACGGGACCTCGGCGGCCCAACGCCAGGCCCCCACGTGGGTGCCCCACAGTTCGAGCGCCAGGGATTGGACGAACATGACGCTGTAAAGACGCCTGTCCCCACCGATCCAGAGCGAGATCAGAAAAACGGCCAACAACACCAGGCCGAATTCGTCGTGGCCGGTGAACGCCCCCCAGACGAAATACGGCGTGGCGATAGCGGGGACCCAGAACACGATGGCCCGGGGCACGCGCCGCGCCAGCGTCAATCCCAGCAGGAACATGAGCACATGGCCCGGGGGAACGTAGAGCGGGATATTGCCCAATCGATATTCGTACAGGCCCCAGACCAGGGACAGGAAAATCTCCCCCGCCGTCGCGATGGCCACGCACAAGACGAGCGGAAGGCGTTGGGCCAAGGTCCAGGAACGGGCGATGAGGAACACCATGACCCAGGTGAGCACGCTGGCCCCCATCTGCCCCCAGAGCGGGAACGACTGCTCGACCAGTAACATGCCACCCAGGGTGACCACGACCGCAAGGCCCCAGGGACGCGAAAGTGAAGGGATTTCCATAGGCGCGGAATGATTCACGCACAGCCCGCATCGCACAAGCCCAATCACACGGGCCCCATCACACGGGCCCCATCACAGGAGCCGAGATTGCATGCCTCTTGCGGGTTCTCATGCCGATCGGGCCGGTACTGAGGCAAAATCCCCAACCATGAATGAGAACGACATCACCCCCTACGAACGCCTGGGCGGCGAGGACGGCGTGCGCCGACTGGTGGACCTTTTCTATGACCACATGGACAGCCTGGACGAGGTCCGCACCACCCGCGACCTGCACGCCAAGAGCCTGAAGGGGTCGCGGCGTAAGCTGTTCATGTTCCTTTCGGGCTGGTTGGGCGGCCCCAATCTGTACATCGAGAAGTATGGCCATCCCCGACTTCGCGCCCGCCACCTGCCCTTTTCCATCGGCAGTCAGGAACGGGACGAATGGATGCTGTGCATGCGACGGGCCCTTGACGATATGGCATTGGAAGAGGCCTTCAGGGCGCAACTGGAGGCGGCATTCGCATCCACCGCCGACTTCATGCGTAACCGCAACGAGGACGACGGGCGCCTCAACGTTCTACCCGCCGGACGCACGGGAAGCTGAGAGAGCGGACCGACGGACCGGGCTCGGCCCCGCGAACGCTCCCGCGCCCGATTCGCGCGCAAACCCACGCTTTCCGGACAGCGGATTCCCGGTAGCATGGCGCCCTGTTCTCCGCGGGCGCGCCCATGACCTCACATCCCCAACTGATCCGCTGGGTGCCCTTGGCCTTCGTCCTGCTGTGGAGCACGGGATTCATCGGGGCCGGGTACGCCCTGCCCTATATCGAGCCGTTCAACCTGCTGTTCATCCGCATGGTGATCACGGTACTGCTGTTCCTCGCGCTGGCCATGGTGATGCGCTCGCGCTGGCCCACACCGGCCCAGGCACTGCATCAGATGGTCACCGGCACCCTGGTCCACGCCATGTATCTGGGCGGCGTGTTCTCGGCTATCAAGTGGGACCTGCCCGCCGGGGTCACCTCCATCTACGTGGGTCTGCAGCCCGTCCTCACCGCGGTCCTGGCCTGGATGCTGTTGAGCGAGCGCCTGCGCCCCCGGCAATGGA
>JBMYTY010000146.1:0-5157 GCA_049604855.1 Gammaproteobacteria bacterium
CAATCCGAGCCACTTTGATGATCTCATTGACAACGTCCCTCATGCGAACAACGCCTAGGGTTAACCCTTCTGCGACGCCCGCAACCATTTCTGCTGGCAGGGTATCAACTGTTTGCTTTACCTGTTCATCTAGCAAATGGGCGTAGCCGCTGATGAGCGTGAGCGGCGTGCGCAATTCGTGCGACACCATGATGATGAAATGCAAGACGCTGACCCTGATCACATCCCTGCTCGCGGGGTCTCTGGGATTGGGCTCGGCTCAGGCGGCTTTTCTTACCTATCAGAACGAAGCCAATTTTGATGCCGCGGTGGGCGCGGGCCTGACCATCGAGGACTTCAACACCGATTCCGGCAGCGGCTCCCCCCTCACCGTGAGCTCCGGCGGCTTGTTGACCTCCGTTAGTTCCAATGCGGATGACATCTTCCGGTTCGAGACCACCCATACCGCGACCACCGGGATCGGCGTTGCGGACGTGGGCGATGGCGACTGGACCATGACTTTCAATTTCTCCCAGTCCACCACCGCTTTCGGATTTGATCTTCACGACTACTTCGAGGGCGTTGCGACCATGAGCTTCTCGACCAACGCGGGCGAGAGTGGATTGCTCAAGTCCGCCAGTGGTCTGGGTGACGCGAACACCCTGTTCCTGGGCATGGTGACCGATACGGCTTTCACCTCGTTCACCCTGTTGACCGTGGGCAGCGAGAATGACGGCGCCCAGATCGATGACGTGAAATACGCCACGTCCACCGTTCCGCTGCCGGGGAGCCTGTTGCTGCTGGGTGCGGGCTTGTTGGGACTTTTCGGGGCGCGCGCTCGTCGCTGAAATCCCGTTTCGCGACCCTGGATTAAGGGCGCCGGGTTTTTTGACCTGTTGGTCCGTTTGGTGAGTCCGATACCTCCATGGGCGTCGAGGTGGTTTTGACGGGTATTCCCGGGTAGCAGGGGACGCCGCGCTGGGGATGATTCGGTCTCGGTACACTGGCCAGCGCTGGTCAAGCGCGCACGGGGGTAGGCGTTGATGGTGTCGTACAGGTGGCAATATGAGGCTTCGATGGCGCACGGGCATTTGCTGAGAATCGTGCTGCTGGCGCTGAGCGCCATGACCCTGGCCGCTCCCGCGCTTGCGGGCACGGACCCGATTTACGCGGGTCTGAGTCCTGACGAGCAAAAGCTTGTGGATGCGGTAAAAGCCAAAAAGTGGCCTCTGACCGACGAATGCAGCGAAGGCTACGGGGCGGTATCTGGGCGCGTCGTCGAGGAAGCAGAGCGGCTTTATGAATCCGGGGTCATCAAGACGCATCACTGGTCGGCGGCGACCGGGGCCGCGCCGTATTTCCAGGCGCACTGCGACGAGCTGGGCGTGGCCCCCACGGATTTCGGTGACTACTGAGCGCGATCGGTCCCGGTTCAGCGTCGTATACGGCGCAGGGTCAGCTCCGACCAGAATGCCGCGGGGCGTTCTTCGTTCAGGGTGATTCCGTCGGCCGGCAGATAAATCAGGCTCTCACGGTCCCGGTCGGGGGTGTAGGCGTAGCTGAAGCGCGGGTAGAGCGTGGGTGTGTCGCTTGAAATCGGTTGCCAATCGGTTTCGACGGTTTTGATCAGTTCGCCGTTCAGGAAGTAACGGACCACGTAGGGTGCGCCGTCCTGGGTGCCGATGAGCGCTTCCTGGCGATCGAACCAGGTCGCCCGCCGCGGGGTGGAGTTCAGTTCGTAAACCGCTTTGTCGTGGTGATCGCAACTCTCCTCCGGAATGTGTCGGGTGTAGCGATCACGGTCCGCCTCAGGGATGCGCATGGATCCGAGGCAGCGCCCGAGTTTCCGCGTGCCGGTGACTTGCGCTTCGAGATCGGAGGGGCGACCGAGCATGACCTCGTCGTAGGTGAAGAGAGAGCCGTGCCAGCCTTCCGATGGGGTGGGCGTGGCGATGCGTCGGGTCTTGCGCAGGGCCGGTAGCCAAATATTGACCCGATGCCGGGCGTCAGGGCCGTCGTCGCGCCTGACCAGTACCCCGGTGCCTCTGAGGGTGCCGGAATGGTAGATGACCAAAAGGTCGGCACCCTTCCCCGGGACATTGCGCAAATGGCTTTCGAAACGGTTTGACCAGGGGCGATCCCCCGCACTTCGATTCACCAGCACCGGTGCATCTTCGGCGCCGTTGTTCTTGACGGGGGTATACGAAACCGACTCCAGATCCAGGGCGCGCACCACCTGGTGTGCCTGCTCAAGGACGCTCGATCCATCGGGCAGTGGGGGCTGTGCGCATACCGGGCCGCCGATGAACAGCGTCAGCAGCGGTGGAAGGGAACCGAACCGTAGGATTGCGCGCATTGATCCAGTGTAGTGCGCCCTGTTTCGGCGCACTACACGGGCGTCGTCTCCATGGGCCCTTGGCGTGCGGCCCTGGTGGCTTGAAAATACCATGGTGCTGCCTGAGACTTCCGGGCACTCGCGGGGAGGTGGCCCGCGCCGTATCGAGCCAGATCCCTAAGTCATGTCTTCAGCACCCGGGGCGCCCAGCCCAGCCGGATCGCAATCGCCGGTTTCATTCCGTCTCGCCGAGCTGGCCAAGGCCCTGGATGCCCGCTTTTCCGGTGATGGCGACCTTCTCATTCTGGGGGTTTCCACGATCCAGAATGGAAAGCCGGGGACCATCACCTTTCTCGCCAACCCCCGTTACAAGAGGTTTCTCCAGGACACGGATGCCGGCGCGGTGATCGTCACCGAGGAGCTGGCGGCGGATTGTCCGGTACCCGCCATCATCTGTGCCAACTCCTACGCGGGTTACGCCCGCGTCAGTCAGATGTTCGAACCGAAGCCGACGGTCGGGCCGGGGCGAAACCCACAGTCTTTCGTGGCACCAACGGCTGTCATCGGCACGGGGGTGACGCTGGAGGCGGGCGCGGTGGTGCAGGACGGTGCGGAGATTGGCGATGACGTCTACGTCGGGCCGAACTGCGTGATCGGGGAGCGGGTCCGGGTAGGCGCCGGGACGACCCTGGTGGCGTCCGTGACCCTGGTACATGACGTGGTTCTGGGCCGGCGTTGCCTGATCCACCCGGGGGCGGTTATCGGTGCCGATGGGTTTGGCCAGGCATTCGACGGCGAACGCTGGGAGAAGATCGCCCAGTTGGGGACCGCGATACTCGGAGATGATGTCGAGGTGGGCGCGAACACCACGATTGATCGTGGCGCGATTGACGACACCCTGGTGGGCGACGGTGTGAAGCTGGATAACCTTATCCAGATCGGCCACAACGTGCGGGTGGGTGCCCACACGGCCATCGCCGCCCAGGTCACCCTGGCGGGAAGCGCGGTGGTGGGCGAGCGCTGTTCCATCTCCGTCAATGCCCTGGTGCTCGGGCATCTCGAGCTGGCTGACGATGTGCATATCACGCCCTTCTCGATGGTGACCAAGTCCATCTCCGAGCCCGGGGTCTATTCCTCCGGAATTCCGGTGGAGCCGAATAAGAGCTGGCGCAAGAACCAGGCCCGATTCCACGAGCTCGATTCCATGGCGCGCCGTGTTCGGGCCCTGGAGTCGCAATTGAAGGAACTTGCCGGGCGCCTGGATGAGTCGTGAACCACGCACCATAGCGTTGTGTGCCGGTGAAGCGTCGGGTGACCTGCTCGGGGGGCATCTGGTCGAGGCTCTGAAGAAGCGCTACCCCGGCTGTCGGTTCATCGGTATTGCCGGTCGCCGCATGATCGAACAGGGCTGTGAGGACTGGTATCCCTCCGAGGCTTTGGCCGTGTTCGGTTTGTGGGATTACTACCGACGCAAGGGCAAGATCTTCAAGTTGCGCGATGAGTTTCGTGATCGCCTGTTGGCGGATCCGCCTGATCTGTTCATCGGCATAGACGCCCCGGATTTCAACCTGCAACTGGAAACCTGGCTGCGGGAAAAAGGCATACCGACGGTGCACTACGTCAGTCCATCGGTGTGGGCCTGGCGGCCCAAGCGCATGCACAAGATCAAGCCGGCCGTGGACCTGATGCTCACCTTGTTTCCCTTCGAGGCGAAGTTCTACGAAGGGCACGATGTGCCGGTGGAATTCGTCGGGCACCCCCTGGCCGATGCGCTTGATCCGGACCTTGATCCCATGGCCTTGCGCCGTGATCTGGGTCTGCATGAAGAAGGGGAATTGCTCTGCCTCATGCCGGGCAGCCGGACCCGCGAGGTGGCCTTGAACGGTCCGGTCATGGCGGCGACCGTGCGTTGGTTGTCGGAGCGCCGACCCGGGCTTCGTTTCGTGGCACCCATGGCCAATGCCAAACTCCGCTCAGCCTTTGCCGAGCAGTTGGGTTCCTTGCCCGTGACGCTGCTGGATGGCCATTCCCACGAGGCCATGGGGGCCGCCGACGCGGTTCTTCTCGCTTCGGGAACCGCGGCCCTGGAGGCCATGATCCTGCGTCGGCCCATGGTGGTGGTCTATATACAGCCCCGTCTGAGCTGGTGGCACATGAAACGAACCCTCTATGTGCCCTGGTTGAACCTGCCCAACAATATCCTCGGCCGGGGTGCCGTGGAGGAGTTCGTGCAGGAGAACTGCACGGTCGACGCAGTGGGGCCGGCGGTGGTCCGTATGCTGGACGCCGATCACACGGCCTTGATGGAAGACTTCGATCGAGAGCGCCTGCGATTGAAGCGCAATGCCAGCGAGGCTGCCGCGACGGCCATTGATACGCGCTTTTTCTCGGCAGAGGACTGATGGACCAGATCGGACTTTGGGATGCGGATGGCGCGGAGCGGCGTATCGCCGGGGTCGATGAAGTGGGGCGGGGCCCCCTGGTGGGACCGGTGGTGACGGCCGCGGTGATCTTGGATCCGAGGCGGCCGATCGAGGGCCTCAACGATTCCAAAAAGCTGTCAGAGGCGCGTCGCGAGCATCTTGAGCCTTTGATTCGGGAGCGGGCCCTGGCTTGGAGCCTGGGGCGTGCCGAGGTGGAGGAGATCGACGAGTTGAATATCCTCCACGCAACGATGCTGGCCATGCGCCGTGCCGTGGAGACCTTGGCGATCTCGCCCGATCACGTCTTTATCGACGGTAACCGTGTCCCGCAAGGTTTGGCGTATGCCGCGACCGCGGTGGTGAAAGGCGATGCCACCGTACCGGCCATCGCGGCGGCTTCCATTTTGGCCAAAGTTGCCC
>JBMYTY010000147.1:0-5141 GCA_049604855.1 Gammaproteobacteria bacterium
CCAATTGCCCGCGGTCCCGCATGAAGCTTGATTCACCCACCGTGATGGTGTCGATGAGCGCCCCGAGCACCGGGTCGGTTCGCCAGTCACCCTCGGCAATCCGGCGCACCAGGGATTCGACACTGAGATGGCGGTGCCGGTCCCGCCATGCGCGCAACCGGACCCGGTCACGGCGGGGTATGTCGATGCCGAAACGGTCCTTCACGGCCCCGGCGAGGCCGTCGGTTTCGTCGTCGGCAGGGGCCGACGGTTGCATATCCATTTTGTGAACTGAGCTTGTCATCACCCGTTGACGCGCGTGTGGAGCGATCAATTCAAATATGGCCCGGCGACGCGCTCATCACCACTTGAGCTAACCCGGTTGATTAGTGGGGTTTTGCCAGGGCTGGAAGCGGCTCTGGCGCCGCGAACGCCCGACTGAGCCCGAAAATCGGGTGTTTCACCTCACGGAAGTCCGTGGGATTTGTGTAACACTATTGTCATAAACCAATAAAACGAGGATCAGACCATGTCCGTTCCTGACACTGCCCATCGCGTCCTGTTTGTCTGCCGCCACAATGCGGTGCGTTCGCGGATTGCCGAGGCCCTGTTACGCCACCGGGCGGGGGCCGGGGTATCCGTGACCAGTGCCGGCGTAGAGCCCGAGCCCGTCCCCGAGGCGGTCGAACGCTGGCTCAGCCGCTTCGACGATGTGCCTCCGGCCGCACCCCAACCGCTCTCGGCCGTGAGCGCGGAGCATTTCGACACTGTGATCACCTTGTGTGACAAGAGCCATGCGGCGCTCGCCGAACACCCGGATGACCGACACCATATCCGCTGGGATTTCCATCATCCGGACGATGCGTCCAGTCTCCGGCAGCTGGAGATTGAGCTCGCCGAGCGCATCGATCTATTGGTTCAGGTCAACCATTGGGATCGCGCCGTTGAGCCTCACCTGGAAAAATCAGCCATGTCCTGACCCAGGCCGGTAGCAGGGTCTGAGGGGCCGCGATCACCCTATCTCGCGGGCCCTCGGCCGGTATTGCAGCCCGTAGAACATCTCCAGGTAGCGCCGGGTCTCCGAGCGTTCCAGGTCGGAGACGAAGCGCCAGAACCCATAGACCCGCGCCAGGGTCATCATGCGCTCGGCATACAAGCGCCAGGTGTATCGGGCCTCGACCCGGTCGATGGCACCCTGGGACAAGCGCGACCAGTGGGATTCGTCGTCGCGGCATGCCTCCATGAACTCCGCCATGCGCTCAGCGGCGCGATCACCGTGCGTCGGATCGATATGGAAACCCGAGACGTCGTCCTCGATGATTTCCAGAGGCCCTCCGAAGCAGGTCGCGAAGGTGGGCAGGCCGGTGGCCATGGCCTCTATCACCGTCAGGCCGAAGGCCTCGAACAGGGCCGGTTGGACGAAAGCGCCCTTGCGATCAGCCACCGCGCGGTAGAGCTCCCCGGACAGGTCCTTGTCCAGTCGTTTACCGAGCCAGCGCAGCTGGCCATCCAGCCCATACCGATCCATCAGATCGTGCATGTGTTGTATCTGTTCGCGTTCCTCGTCGTCCCCGGATCTTCCCGGGTCCACGTGTCCTGATACCACCAGCAGGTTCGCCGAGTTCCTGAGGCTTTCATTGCGGCCATACCATTCCACCAGCCCCGTGATGTTCTTTATCCGGTCCATACGCGCCATGGTGAACAGCAGGGGTTTGCCCGCATCGGCCAGCGCGCCCCGGCAGTCGGGGTCCGGCTCCTGGCCATCGATGAGGGCGTCGATGCGCTCACGCAGGTGGTGCAGACGACGTCCGGTGTCCGTGTAGGGAAAGTAGATCGACTCATCGGCCCCGGGCGAGACGATGTTGAACTTCGGGTCGTAGACGTCGATGCCATTGGTGACCCGGTAGAGTCCGGGTAGGGTGAAGGCGCGGTGCGCCTCGTACTGGCCCACGCTGTCCCGGGTGCCCGCGATCTCCTGGAAGGTGCTGGTGATGATGAAGTCGGTCATGTTCATGGCGATGAGGTCGGCCGTGAACTGGCAGGAGAAGTGGTACTGCTCTTCGTTGTCACTCCAATACAAGTCCGACATCAGGTACTTGGTCTTCTCAAGGGCATGGGCGATGGTGCACTGGGTGACGCCAAGGCTGCGCGCCATGAGTGAAGCGACCAGGTTGCCGTCGGAGTAGTTGCCCACGATCAGGTCCGGCCTACCGCCCAACTCAGCCATGACCTCGCGTTCCGCATCCGCGGCAAAGCCTTCCAGGTGCGGCCAGATGTCGAAACGGCTGATCCAGCGCGGAAGAATCTCTCCGTCATCCCCCCGCATGGGTATGCGCAGGATCTGTGCGCCCCGGGTGCCCGCGACTTGCTCCAGGCGCTGGTTGCAGGTCGTGCCCTCGGCCTCGGGAATGAGCCGCGTAACGATGAGTATGCGCGGCTCGATATTGAGGCCCTGTTCCATGAGTCGTGAGCGCATTTCGCGTTCCAGCGCGCGGACCTGGTCGAGGATGTAGACGATCTGTCCCCCGGTGTCGGGACGCCCCAACACGTCGGCCTGGCCGAACCAGCCATGGGGCGAGAGGATGGCCATGGAGAAGATCATGGGAATCCGGCCGAGGAACTGCTCCAGGTTGGCCGGGTCCGGTGCTTCGAGGATGTCGAGCAGCAGGCGTATGGTGTCTTTCACGCGCGCACAGGTGCCGCCCCAGCCGTCTTCAAAGCCGAGATTGAGCATTTGTGGACGCAGCGCGGGCCAGGGGGTGTCCGGAGCGACCTTGTCCAGATAGGTCTGGGCGCCGCGCAGCGCGCGGCGCAAACCGGTGACATCCTGAATCCGGTCATTGAGCATCAATTGCTGGTCGCGGTAGCGGTGTACCCGGAGGAAATGCAGCAGCTTCTGATCCCCCTTGCCCAGGTCCTCGAACAGGCGGCTTGAAAGGCGCCGATTGAGAAACTCGACGCCCCGCCCGATGGAGGCGGATTCCTTCATGCGTGGTTGATCCCGGTTGAAGGGGGCGAGATCCACCTCCAGCACCCAGGCGTCATCGGGTTGACCGCTTACCAGGTGTTCCTTGAAGGACAGGTATTCGGCGTCGCTGACCGCTTCAGCGGTGACGGAGTCGATGTCCAGTCGGATATTCAGCCAGCGCCCGATTCCGGGGCGCAGGGCCAGGTAGACCCAGGGGCGTTGCAGGGCGGCCTCCTGGCAACATCCCACGGCGTCATCGAGCGCGGCGGGCAGGGGTACACCGCATCCGTCCACGATCTCGCGTACTTCATTGCGCAGCAAAAAGGGTTTGCCGACATCCACCAGGGCCTGCATCAAGGCGTGGCCGGCGGCGTGCTCGTTGGCAAGCGCGGACTGGATGTCGTCGATAAGAGGATGTGTCTCCTCGTCAGTCATAGGGGGGCTCCTCTCCACGGGGTGGAGTCATCACGGTGATGTCGGGCGGGAGGTGGGAAACGGCGCATGCCTCGCTCCGGGGCATGCTCTCCGACCGTTTGGATCGATCCGTCAGCCCGCCAGGGTGGAGGGCGTATCGTCGTCCGGCAGTGGCGGCTTGCTGGAGCCTGCCGGGGCCAGCGCGAGCTCGGCGAGATCGGGATGGTAGTGAGCAAATCCTTCGACCACTCCCGCGGCGTAGTTGCCATTGGTGCCCTTGTAGCCGCCCTTGGCCAGGTGGCAGGGGGCACCGGCTCCGATCGCTTCGATGACTGTCTGCCGGACATCAGGAGCGGCGTTGGCGACCAGAACGGACGGGATTGGGCTGACCAGAACTTCCAGGTCATTACCGCTGTCGCCCGCGAACACGATCTGATCGGGGTGCACACCGAGGCGTCCCGCGAGGAAGGTCACCGCACCCAGTTTGCCCGCGCTGGCCGGGAGGATATCCAACAACTGCACGCCCGCCGGCTCGTCCATACTCCAGATCCGCCGATGGCGGATACCCAGCGCGTCCATGCAGCGCTTGATGCTGGAATCCAGGGCATTGTGATCGACCCCGCGATTCACGTAGTAGCTGAGCTTGAGCGGTGTTTGTTTGGAGGGCTCCTGGGGACGCAGGGCGTGTAGCCCTGAGAGGGCTGCACGCAGGTCCGAGGGGCCCTTGTCCATCCAGTCCGCGCCGATGGTGTGGGTCCAGTGGTCGTATTCCTGCCATTCATTACCCAGCAGTTCCCAGATGCGGGTGCCTACGTCGGTGATCACGTAGTCCGGCATGGGGAGCTGGTAGGTGCGTATGGCCTTGCGCACCAGTTCGTGGTGCCGACCGCTGGCATAGGCCAGGTGGACTGAGGGATGCGCGGCCAGAGCCCGGAAGAGCGCGCGTGCCGTCGGGGATTCGGGTTGCACACCGTTCGGGATCACGGTGCGGTCCATGTCGCAACACAGCAATACGGGGGAGGGCGTCATGCGGGTACCCGGCAACTTTTGAAGAAATCGTAGTGGTGAATGGCCTCCAGAATGCCATCGGCATGGGCCTTGTCCGCGAAGTAGATCCGCTCCAGGTCCATGAGATCAGAGAGCTCCTCCCCGTGGCGATTCGCCACGACGGCGGCCAGGGTGTTGCCCCGCATCATGTCCTCGTCAGCCCCGGAGCCACCCGCGACCAGAATGCGTTCCAGGGCGACATCCCAGTGCGCGGCATACCAACGCAGGGCCAGGCCTTTGGAGGCGCGTACCGGCAGGATGTCGAGGAACTGACCGAAGGCAACGACGGTATTGGCCGCCAGTTCATCCTGGCGCAGCAATGAGTTGATTTCGTCCAGCGACGGCGCGGTTTCCGGGTCGATGTAATAACTCAGCTTGAAGCGGCTCTGCTCCTGTTTCGGTTGGCGTTTGATACCGGGGAGATCCTCGATCACCGCCCGCACATCGCGGGGTTTCCAAAGGTGATCGATGTGCCGCGTCCAGGCCGTATCCGGCTCCAGGTCCGGGGCGTAGGCGATCTCCGTCCCTCCGCTGGTGATCAACACGTCGGGCTGGGGGATACCGTGCCGACGCAACATGCGCAGGGCGGCGTCGCGCATTGCGGCCTCGGGGGTGAAGACGGGCTTGGAGATCCCGCGCGGCCGGGCGGTGGTGGCGTAGACGTAGGACAGGTCCGCCGTCGCTTCCTGCGTGGTGGCCGAGACCTGGGCGCGGTCGATCACATGGGCCGCGC
>JBMYTY010000148.1:0-5131 GCA_049604855.1 Gammaproteobacteria bacterium
TACTTACGGTTGCAGTAGTGGCACTGGATGTTGCAGGCCGGGGCGACCGCCACGTGCATGCGGGCGAAATAATGGTGGGCCTGCTCGGAGTAGCAGGGATGGTTTTCCACCTTCTTGCGGATGTCCTCCGGCAGGTGGGACATCTGATCGTCGTTGCTGCCGCAACTACCGCTGGCGCAACCGCCGGAGGCAGACGCCTTCGGCTCATCCTGCAGGACTGTTAACTCCATCGCTGTGACTCCGGGCTGACGCCTCCCAGGGGAGACGCGGGGTAAACGGATGATTCACAGGCCTTGCTGCAACCGTCGTGCCACGGGGTCAACGTGTTGTTTTTGCGTGGTTTTTGTTTTCCAGGGGGCGGTTCTGTAGGGAAGGAAACAGTCCTTGCGAAAGCCCATTGTCGGGAATGCGACGGGCGGGGCGGTTTGATTAACTACCCAACCGGGAAGTTCGACGCACTACGCTGTAGGAGCGGGCTTGCCCGCGAATCCGGTTGATGAAATGCCCAGCACGTTCGCGGGCAAGCCCGCTCCTACAGGGAAGGGGCCAAGCTCCCCAACAACCCATCCTCGAGCCCCTCGAACACCGAGGGATTCAGAAACTGGCGCCGCCACAACAGCCTCCTGTCCGCCTCGCTCAATCCCGCCTCCGAGCACACGCGATCCCAGTTCCCGGCAATGCTCGCCACCATGGTCTCAACCAGGCTCGCGGCCCGCTCCGCGCTGAGGTGGAAATCCGCCGCGGCGCTCAGGCAGGTCCTCAAGCGACTGCTTCGGTCATTACCGGCGATCAGCATCGCCTGGCTCGCCTCGTTGCCCGTGCGCGCCTGGGGGCAGAGGTCATAGGCCGGGGTCAGGCTGAGCATGTGGCCATCCCAGAACGCGGCATGGTTGCGGGCGTGGTCGTCGGTGTTGCCACAGAGAATGTTGAACACCAGACGCCTGAACAGCTCCTCCAGGGTGGCCCCTGGGTCATGGAAGCGATGGCGGATCAGCTCGGCCAGGGTCTGGTAGCTGGCATAGCGGGCCATCATCTCGTCCAGGCCGAACAGGGTCAGGGCGGAGACCATGGGCTTGCGGCACCAAGCATCGCCGGCGATCGCGCGGTCGAAACGCTCGACCAACAGCACATCCTTCCCGGCGGCCCGTACCAGCTCGACCGGCGCCACGTCGAGCCCGGCGAGATGGGCCAATCGCATGGCGAGGTATTCCGCCTTCACCACGTTGTACAGGTCTCCGCTTGAGGAGAACTTGGCGATGAACTTGCGGCCGTCGTGTTCGATCAAGGCCTTGGGGCGTGCCCCGCCGATGGAGGTGCCGTGGAACAGGGCCTGTTCCAACCCACCGCACAGGGGCACGCCCTGCTCCACGAGGCGCGCGGCGTCCAGCAGCTCGCTCAAGCTGGCATTGGCCGTCTGGCGCGCTTGGTACTCGGTTGGCGAACGCTGGAAATCCAGGGCGCCCACGCGGTCGGAGCCGGACTCCAGCAGGTAGGTCAGCTCGTCGAGCTGGGCGGTATCGTGCGCGCCCCTGCCCAAGGCGCGGTTGATCAACACGCGCCGGCCCCAGGCATCGGGCGACGCATCGCGGATGCACGAGGCCATGTGCAGCCCCGGTGTCGGCGGCAACAGCCCGCGTCGCAGGGGTAGCTCGGGGGTGTAGAGGGAGATGGCGTCGTCGCGTTCCAGATAGCGGCGACCATAGTTGAAGACCAGTTGCCGTCCCTGGGCCGTGAGCTTGCCCGCGACCACGGGATCAGTACGCCCGGGAAGGAAAATCCAGACGTAGGCCTCGGAGTAGGCGCCCGGCTCAGAAGTCATCATCCACCGGGGCGTCACGCCCATGGATGCGCTTGGGAAGCAGGGCCAGCCGAGCATCGGCCGCCTCGTTCAGGGCCCCCAGTGACGGGCTCTCCGCCAGAAACAGGGGCACGCCGACCAAGCTGGCGGCCTCGAACACCAGGCCGATCTGGCAGCCCGGATCGGCGCGCTCGATCTTCTGCACGGTGGCGCGCGAGACGCCCGCCCGCTGGGCCAGCTCCGACTCAGACCAGCGGCGTTGCTTGCGGGCAAGCTTGATGTGCTTGGCGAGCAACTGGAGCGCCAAGCCGGTCTGGGTGGAATAGCTTCGGGTGGGCATATCGAAAAAATGACTGTTAAAAACATCAAATGGGGTGTTTTCGACTTTTTATATAGCCATTCAGCTTGCACGGGTCAATGTCGACGACGACCCTCCCAGGATGCGTCGGCTCCCGACACCCGCGACGAAACCGCGCTCGCCATGCCCTTGGGCTCGTCGCGCTCAGGGACGCAAACCGGCGGGCACCTCGGCGGGACGCCGCTCCTACGGTCATCCGATGTGACTTACCCACCTTTGGCTTAGATTTCCTGCTCAGGATGAATCGCCATGTCAGGTTCCAAGGTCCACGCACCGGATTCCCACGCGCAACACCTGACCGTGTTGGTCGCCGACCGTCGCTTGGATACCGGGACAGCACGCGGCAAAGCCCTTTGTCGGGAATCCGACGGTTCGCGGGGAGGCCTCATATGTGATCGGCCAAGGCAATGTCACGGCAGCGCCAGCCCCCGCGATCAGCCGCCCGGCCCGTACGCTCAGGGCTTGATCGTCTCCTCGCGGCGCACCACTTGGCACTTCCCGCCCCCACGGGTGTAATGGAGCGAACGGGCACCCTTGGGTGCCCTCCCTCCCCATCACCTCACGACGATGCGCCATGCCAGGTCCCAGGATTGACGAGCCGCAGGCCCCCTCATTGCATCTGACCGCCCTGGTGGCCGGGCGCGGGCCAGGCCATGGCGCGCCTGACGATAAGCAACCATGGACCGAGGGTTACGCCGCACTTGCGGCAACCCTGAGCCAGCTGCGCGACGCGACCCAGGCCTTCACCGACAAACACCGGCGTACATGCAGCTTGCGCATCCTGTCGGGCGATGCCCCGGGGGCCGAGACTGAGGCTTCAGCCATCGCCCGCGAGCTGAAGCTGCCCCTGCACCGTCTGCTTACCAGCGCGCCCCCCGTCGACACCTTGGACGACCAAGGCCCGGATGCGCGGGTCGTGTCCCTGGGCTTTGGGCCAGTCGAGCCAAGGCAAGACGTCATGCGGGAAAAGGTCCAGGCGATACGCGATGAGATCGCCCTCGCCTACGTCGACATGCTTATCGTGGTCTGGGATGGGAAGGATTGCCCGGCCGCGCACGGCGGCACCGTGCGGCTCATCCACGAGGCGGCACGCCAACGCAAACCCGTGATCTGGATCGACAGGGACGGGCAGGTGCGCATCCTGTCCCTGGCGGACCTCTCCGACGCCCTGCGCCATGCCCTGGGCGCCTACGAGGCGGACCCGGCGCTGCTGGGGCGCTGTTTCGAGCCCGCGCCGACTGTTTTGGACGAAACGTATCTGGGGCTGATCGAGTCAGTCCTGACGCCCTGGACGAAAGCCGACCACGGCGCGAACGAGAAACGCCAGCACGGGGCGCAGGACGAGACCCAGCGTCTCAAGTGCCTGGTCGATCGCGAGCGGGAGGCAGAGGCAGCGGGTGGTCGTGAGGATTGGGGGTGGTGGGCATCGAAGGCCGAGACCTTGCACAGGCTGGTGCTGGCCATGGTGTGCACCGACAGCAAGGCCCTGAAGAACGCTTGGCGTTCCGACTCACGCCTACCGTATCGCGGCCCGGTGGACCCGGCGCAGGCCGGTATCGAACTGCCCGTGCACGAACCGAGCACCCTGCTCAACGGCTTCGACGCCGCCGATGTCGCGGCCAATATTTATGGTGGCCGTCATCGGGGGGCTACTTGGTGGCTGTTCGGCTTGGCGGCCGTGGCGGTCCTGTTGGCGGTCACCGGGGCGCTGAGCTGGGATTGTCCCTGGGTCCACAGCGCAGCGCCCATCGCGGAACTGGTCGTGTTACTCGTCCTGCTCGGGGTCTATCTGGGCGCGAGAACCATGGATTGGCACCGCGACTGGGTGCGGCGGCGTTTTCTCGCCGAGCAACTGCGTTTTGCTGCCATGGGCTTTCCGTTGTTGGGCATCACCGAGCCGCTCCGCAAACCCTTATGGGTCATCAAGCGCGGAAGGCTGACGCTGGAAAGCGCTGAACTCTGGCAACTGCAACGCCACGTCATCGAGCAGGGCCTGCCCCGCGCCCTTGATGGTTCCGGCTTCTACATCCCAGCGGATCACCTGAAAACCGCCGCGAAATACGTGCGCAAGGTGATCGTCGATCAGCGTCGTTATCACCGGCGCGCGCACCGCACCAACCACCGGGTGCATCACCGGCTCCACCTCCTGACCCTGGCACTGTTCGCACTGACCCTAATAGGCGTGTTGCTGCATTTCAGCCCCTTCCACCCGCCGTGGTTGTTGTACCTGACCGCCTTCCTGCCCGCGCTCGCCGCCTCCATCCACGGTGCGCTCAACATGCTCGAGGTGGCGCGCATGGCCAAACAATCCCTGGTAACCGACGCCGCGCTCGCACCGCTTTCCAAGGCCATCAAGAACCTGATGGACGATCGTGAGCAACGTCGAATCGAGCCCTGGCTCGCCTGGGTGCGCCTGCGCGGCCTTACCACCGAGGCGGCGGCCATCATGTCCGACGAAAACGAGTTGTGGGCCGGTATCCTGCACAACAACCAGCCGGTGCTGGGCTGAGTGCCGGTGTGGCGCCGAGTGACGCTACGGACATAGACGGCAGCCATGATCGACCTGCGTGATGATCCTCAAGCGATCCGGGTGGTGAAGCGCCCGATCCCCGTGATGGTCGAGTTCGCCACCGAAGAAGGCATCTGCCAGACCCTCGAAGGTCCGGTGGCCTATCGGGCGGGGGATGCCCTGCTGACCGGGGTCGTCGGTGAACGTTGGCCCGTAGCCCGCCAGCGTTTCGACCTCAGCTACACCCCCCTACCCCCGCTCGCGGCTGGCCGCGACGGCACTTACCTCAAACGCCATGGCGTCGTGCTTGCCCGGCGTCTTGAAACGCCACTGCGGCTTGGCCTCGCCCGGGGGGTGTTGCGCGGGGAGCCCGGGGACTGGCTGCTGCAATACGCGCCCGGCGATCTCGGCATCGTGCGAAGTGACATCTTCAGCGCGAGCTACGATCGCGTGTAATCTGCCTGCG
>JBMYTY010000149.1:0-5089 GCA_049604855.1 Gammaproteobacteria bacterium
GAAGACAGCAGCGCGCAAACATCCACGGATACCGCGTCGTCGCATGAGGCTGACGCAACCGGTTCCCCGGAGTCGACGGGAGAAACGGGCACGAACGGGGGCGTCGCCCCTGACAGTGGCGATTCCACCGACACCACACAGACAACAAGCGACTCCTCCGCTTCGGCGTCAGCAGCCGGTAGTGGCGACGCCGCGAGCCAGAAGCAGGCGGGTGCCGAATCAGGGACGGACGCCGACACATCCCCTTCCCCGGCGGCCGTATCGACCGATAAAGCCGACACAGCCACGGACGCGGCCGGCGAATCGGCGACCGGTTCAAGCAACACCGCGTCGAATGGGGCTGACGGCTTCGATAGTGCCTCAAGCGGCGACACCGCTCCGGGTTCGGAATCGACCACCAGCACCCAGAACACCGCACCGGCCCAAACCGCCGGGCGGGGCGACGCGATTCCGCGCCCTCTGCATGAGCTCGCCCCACCGGTTGCCCCCTACGATTACGTGGGCAACCAGGGTGCCGGAACCGGGGCAAGCGGCACCGACATGCGTCTCTCGGTCAATGGCCGCTCCCAAGGTGCCGCCGACGGCGCTGGCTACGGCTACCGCACCCCCTGGCCCGTTCCGCCCGGCCCATACCGTCCGGAATCGGTCAGCGAACCCACCGCACCCGGTGCGGGCACCGGAACGGGGAGCGAGACCGAAGCCGGTCAGGAATCCGCGGGCACCTTCCCCACATTCCCGGAGCCCCCCCAGCCTCCGACCATTCCCCAGGAATTCATGACGCCGCCAGCGCCGCCCCCACCTCCCGTGGAATTTCAGGCCCCGCCCCGCAATCCCTGGTGGCCTTCCCGACCGGCACCTTACGGTTACGGTCCCTACTACCGCTGACATCCACACCGGTGCCCAACCCCCGCACGGCCTCACCTCAGGTCCTGCCATGGGTTGAAAAGTGGAAGCTCCGATCGGTCTCACATCGAAGCCGATCGGGGCTGTCCGGCCGGAACGCGGGGCCGGTTCATTCGCCATATCACTGACGCTGGCAGCGGATTCCCTGACCTGGGACCGCCCGACGAACAGGCAAAAAAATGCCCCGGTATGGGGATACACCGGGGCGCTGCGTCACGTGGTGGAGGTGATGTCAGACAAGTGGAACGTGACCTTCCTGGTCCATCCGTGTGTTCCGTGGAGTTCGATCCTGAACCCGCGCCATTCTGCCTTCCTGGCATTGCAGCTTCCTGCACGGCGCAGTTGCAGTTTCAAAGATCAGACTGTTGGATGACATCAGCAGAACGCCGATAACCGCGTAAGCATTTACTGACACATAAGATGATTGGTCTGATCCAACGGGTCCAACACGCCGCGGTCGAGGTCGATGGCGAGTCCATCGCCCGTATCGGCCCGGGCCTGCTCGCACTGATCGGAGTCGAGCGAGGAGACGGCAGCACCCAAGCGCGCCGATTGGCTGAGCGACTACTCGGGTACCGGGTTTTCGCGGATGCGGAAGGCCGCATGAATCTGAGCGTCTCCGACATCGGTGGCGCGTTGCTGCTGGTATCGCAGTTCACACTCGCGGCGGACACCCGCAAGGGCATGCGCCCCAGCTTTACCCCCGCCGCCGCACCTGAACAAGGACGGCGCTATTTCGACGAACTGGTCCAGCACGTGCAAGCCAGTGGCCTGGAAACGGGCCAGGGTCGATTCGGCGCCGACATGAAGGTCAGCCTTCTCAACGACGGGCCGGTCACCTTCCAGCTCCGGGTCCCTCCGAACCCGCAATAAGCGAACTGCCTTTGCGTACGTATTGTTCACGGCCCGCACGCTTCACGGTATTCTTAGCGGCTGACAGTTTCGGAAATCTCTAATGGCCAACCGCATTGCCAACGTCCGCCGCGACACCCTGGAGACCCAGATCGAGGTCTCGATCAACCTGGACGGAACGGGTGCCTCCACGTTTGAGACCGGGCTCGGTTTCCTGGATCACATGATGGATCAGATCGCACGGCACGGCATGGTGGATCTGGACATCAAGGCGGCGGGCGACCTCCATATCGATGCCCATCACACGGCCGAGGACATCGGCATCACGCTGGGGCAGGCCGTCAAGGAGGCGATCGGCGATAAGAAGGGTATCCGGCGGTATGGCCATGCCTATGTGCCGCTGGACGAGGCGCTATCGCGGGTGGTGATGGATTTCTCAGGTCGCCCGGGATTGCATTTCTTCGTGGAGTTTCCGCGCGCGAACCTGGGCGGGTTCGATACCGAGTTGTTCTTCGAGTTTTTCCAGGGTTTTGTGAACCATGCCGGGATCACGCTCCACGTGGACAACCTGCGTGGAAAGAACACCCACCACATCGCCGAAACCGTGTTCAAGGCCTTTGGTCGCGCATTCCGCATGGCCGTCGAGCCCGACCCGCGCATGAGTGGCATCATGCCGTCCACGAAGGGCACGCTCTGAAGCGCGAATTCCGCGTGGGCGCAAACCCTCCCTACAACGCAAGCAGCGACACATCTCTCCCATGAGCACCAGCGTCGCCGTAGTCGATTACGGCATGGGCAATCTGCATTCCATCGGCAAGGCCCTCGAACACGTGGGCGCCGACGTCACCATCAGCGCGGACCGCGACAGCATCATGTCAGCGGATCGCGTGGTGTTCCCCGGCGTGGGTGCCATCCGGGACAGCATGGCCGAACTGAAACGCCTCCACCTTGCTGAAGTGGTGAAAGAGGCAGCCGCGACCAAGCCGGTTCTCGGTGTCTGCCTGGGGATGCAGGCCATGCTTGAGTTCAGCGAGGAAAACGGTGGCATCGACTGCCTGGGCCTGATCCCCGGTGCCGTGAGGCATTTCGCCGACCGGGATGAGCTGGCCGATCTGAAGATCCCGCACATGGGCTGGAACAATGTTCGCCAGCACGCTTCACACCCCCTCTGGGCGGATATCCCCCAGGACAGCCGGTTCTATTTCGTGCACAGCTATTACGCCGCGCCGACCGATACTTCGACGATTTCCGGCAGTTGCCTCTACGGTGTCGAATTCGCCGCCGTCCTCGCACGGGACAACCTGTTCGCGACCCAGTTTCACCCCGAAAAGAGCCAGGTGGTCGGCTTGAAGCTGCTTTCCAACTTCCTGAACTGGTCACCGTAAGCCAACGGAGTTATTCGCAATGTTGCTGATCCCGGCAATCGATATCAAAGACGGTCGTTGCGTGCGCCTGCGCCAGGGCCGCATGGACGATCAAACCGTCTATGGTGAAGACCCGGTGGCCATGGCCTCCCGATGGGTTGAAGCAGGCGCCCGACGTCTGCACATCGTCGACCTGGACGGCGCCCTCGAGGGCCGACCGGTCAACGCCCCGGCCATCAGCCGGATCGCTGAAAATCACCCTGATCTGCCGATCCAGGTCGGTGGTGGTATCCGCGAGGAATCCACGGTCGAGACCTATCTCGAGGCGGGCGTGAGTTTCGTCATTATCGGCACCAAGGCGGTGAGTGCGCCGCACTTCGTCCAGGACCTGTGCATGGAATTCCCCGGGCACGTGATCGTCGGGCTGGACGCAAAGGATGGAAAGGTCGCCATCGATGGCTGGTCGAAACTGTCGAAGCACGATGTCATCGATATGGCGCAACACTTCGAACGCGACGGCGTGGAAGCGATCGTGTACACGGACATCAGCCGCGACGGCATGATGAACGGCTGCAACGTGGAATCCACCGCGAAACTGGCCCAATCCATACACATCCCGGTCATCGCCTCCGGTGGAATCACCAACCTCGACGACATCAAACGCCTGTGCGCCGCGGACGAACCGGGGATCATCGGCGCCATCACCGGCCGTGCCCTGTACGAAGGCAGCCTCGACTATGCCGAGGGACAGAGCCTGGCCGACAGCTTGTGCGGCGCCAACTGAAACCCATCACCGGAACGTCCCATGGCTTTAGCCAAACGCATCATCCCCTGCCTTGACGTGGACGCCGGACGGGTCGTCAAGGGTGTTCAGTTTGTCGATATCCGTGATGCCGGCGACCCGGTGGAGGTCGCCCGCCGCTACGATCGCGACGGTGCCGACGAGATCACCTTCCTCGACATCACGGCGAGCTCGGATGAGCGCGAGACCATGGTCCACGTGGTCGAGCAGGTCGCGGGTGAGGTTTTCATTCCGCTCACCGTGGGCGGTGGAATCCGCACGGTGGATGACATTCGCCGCATGCTCAACGCGGGCGCCGACAAGGTGGGCATCAATACCGCCGCGGTGTTCCGCCCGGAGTTCGTGAGGGAGGCCGCCGAGCGCTTCGGCTCCCAATGCATCGTTGTCTCCATCGACGCAAAAAGCGTCCACGCGCAAGGCGAGGAACCGCGCTGGGAGATTTTCACCCACGGCGGTCGCAAACCAACGGGACTCGACGCCCTCGAATGGGCCGAGAAGATGGAGCGACTGGGCGCGGGCGAGATTCTGCTGACCAGCATGGATCGCGACGGAACCAAACAAGGCTTTAACCTGCCCCTCACACGCGCGGTGAGCGAACGGGTGCGCATTCCCGTCATCGCCTCCGGCGGCGTGGGCAACCTGGATCACCTGGCCGACGGCGTTACCGAAGGCAAGGCCGATGCGGTGCTCGCGGCATCCATCTTCCACTACGGCGAACACACCGTGCGCGAGGCGAAAGAGCACATGGCCGCGCGCGGCATCGAGGTGAGATTGTGAGCGACACCGATGTGCTGGCGGAACTGACCCGCGTGCTGGAGTCACGCAAGGGCGCTGAGCCGGACAGTTCCTACGTCGCCAGCCTCTACGCCAAGGGACTGGACAAGATCCTCAAGAAGGTCGGGGAAGAATCGGCGGAGACCATCATCGCCGCGAAGGACGGTGACCGCGACCAGATTGTCTACGAGACGGCCGATCTCTGGTTCCACACGCTGGTCATGCTGGCGCACCAGGGGCTATCGGCCCAGGATGTCCTGGACGAACTGGCAAGACGCTTTGGCGTGTCGGGACACGAAGAGAAGGCCGCGCGCGGTGACATCCGCAACTTCAAGCAAGTCAACGCCGCCGACCTGTGGCGCAAGATGCTCGGCATGCTCTACGAGACGGGCCA
>JBMYTY010000150.1:0-5061 GCA_049604855.1 Gammaproteobacteria bacterium
GCAACGCCTGGCTGGCGGAACGCCGCCAGAAGGCCTGGGCCCATTTCGAGGCCAACGGATTTCCCACCCCGCGCATGGAGGACTGGAAGTACACGCGTGTGCGCGCCGTGGAATCCACCCTGTTCCAGGCGCCCGAGGCCCCTCAGATCAGCGCCGGGGAACTGGCCGGCTTGAGCATCCCCAACCTGGATGCCTACCAGTTGGTATTCGTCAACGGCCAGTTCGACCCGGACCTGTCCGATGCACTGCCCGGCAATGTCGTCATTACCAGCCTGGCCGCCAGCCTGGACTGCGAACTGGCCGAGGTCTGTCAGGTGCTGAAGGAACACCTGGGCATGGTGGCCGATTGCGAGACCAACGGCTTCGTGGCCCTGAATACCGCCTTCGTCTCTGATGGCGCGTACATCCACATCCCCGGCGGTGTGCAGGTCGACAAGCCCATAGTGCTGCATTTCGTCAGCAAGCCCGACGAGGCTCCGTTCATGGCGCACATCCGCAACCTCATCCATGTGGACGCCAATGCGGAGGTCACGGTCATCGAGCGCTACTCCGCCCTGGGTGAGAACGCCGACTCCAGTGGGTATCTGAACAACGTGGTCAGTGAGGCCGTGGTGGGCGAAAACGCCGGCCTGCAGCACTACCTGATCGAGGACGAGGGCGCCAAGGCCTCGCACGTCCAGTGGGTGGAAGCGAGACAGGCGTCGCACAGCCGCTACGCCTCCCATGCCGTCACCTTCAAGGGCCTGCTCAACCGCACCGATATCCATGCGCACCTGGACGGTGAGGGGGCCGACGTTCAGATGAACGGCCTGTATCGCCTGGAAGGCCGACAACATGCGGACTTTCATACCCGCATCGCCCACAACGTCCCGCACTGCACCTCCAACGAGTTCTATAAGGGTGTGCTGGATGGGCGCAGCCGCGGCGTCTTCAACGGCAAGGTCTTCGTGGCCCCTCACGCCCAAAAGACCGACTCCGTGCAGAAGAACGACAACCTGTTGCTGTCCGCGCACGCCGAGGCCGATACGAAGCCGGAGCTGGAGATCTACGCCGACGACGTCAAATGCGCCCACGGCGCGACGGTGGGCCAGCTGGCTACCGAGTCGGTGTTCTACTTCCAGTCACGGGGTATCGATGCAAACACGGCGCGCACGCTACTCGTTTTCGCATTCGCCAACGAAGTCCTGCATCGCCTGCCCCTGGAAGCCCTGCGCATCCACCTGGAGGAACGGCTGATCGCCATGATGCCCGACACCGACAATGCCAAGCTCGAAGAACTGGTGGACTGACCATGGGTATCGACTTCGACAAACTGGAAAAAGAGAAGGACGCGCCGGTATCCGAGGGCCTCAAGGGCGAGATCGAAGCCAAGCTTCGCACCATTTTCGACCCGGAGATCCCGGTCAACATCTACGATCTGGGCCTGATCTACGATGTGCGCATCAATGACGATGGCGAGGTCGACATCGACATGACCCTGACCGCCCCGGGATGCCCCGTGGCCCAGACCTTCCCCGGCACGGTTGAGGGCCATGTGCGCGAGGTCGAGGGTGTGAATGAGGTGCACGTGGAGCTGGTCTGGGACCCACCCTGGACCCAGGACCGGATGAGCGAGGCGGCCAAGCTGCAACTTGGCTTGCTTTGATTGTTTGGCCACGAATGAACACGGATGAACACGGATCTGTTGATGGCATCGATTGCGGCCGGGAGGCATCCCGGCTGTCTGCGCGACCCCGAATTGAGCGCCGCCATTCGTGCGCGCGATACTCACTCAGTACACCATCCCCATCCGTGTTTATCCGTGTTCATCCGTGGCTAATCATCCGATCCAACCGAGATATCGAAGACCATGACCGACTGGACCGACGTTTGCGCCGTGGATGAGCTACCCCCCGGACAGTGGAAGGTGGTGGACGTGGATGGCACCGACATCGCCGTGTTCAACGTGGATGGCGAGTTTCATGCCATCGAAGACGTCTGCACCCATGACGGCGCCTGCCTTACCGGCCTCCCCATAGAGGGCGACCAGATCGTCTGCCCCCGACACGAAGCCCGTTTCAGTCTCAAGACCGGCGAGGCACTGACCGCACCCGCCTACGACCCGGTGGATGTATTCCCGGTCGAGTTGGAAGCCGGACGAATCCGTGTTCGGGATGATCGCTGGGACTGACTTCGCGCACGCCCCGAGAAAGAAAACCGACGCCTCAGCCCATGACTCACACCATCACCGTCCAACCCAGCGGCAAGCAGTTCGAAGCCGATGAGGGCGAGACCATTCTCGCCGCCGCCATGCGCGAGGGCATCATCCTGCCCTACGGTTGCCGCAACGGCGTCTGCGGCTCCTGCAAGGGCAAGGTGGTCACGGGCCAGCTGGGCTACCCGGAGGGACTCCCGGCGGGTATCACCGACGAACAATCACGCGGCGGGGACTGCCTGTTCTGCAAGGCGGTGGCCTACGGCGATGCCACGATCGAGGCCCCGGTAGCCGAGGGCGTCGCCAACCTGGAAGTGCGCACCATGCCCTGTCGGGTGGATCGGATTGAAAAGCTCAATCACGACGTCGCCCGGCTCTGGCTCAAGCTGCCGAAAAATGACCGTCTGCAGTTCCTCGCGGGCCAGTACCTGGAGTTCCTGCTCCCGGAGAACCGCAAGCGCGCCTTCTCCATGGCCAACGCCCCCCACGACGACGATTTGATCGAATTGCATATCCGCCACGTGGAAGGCGGCCTGTTCACCGACCAGATCTTCGGTACCAGCGACACAGCGGCGGGCATCCGGGAAAAATCCGTGATGCGTATTCGCGCACCCCTGGGCACCTTTTATCTGCGCGAGGACAGCGCTCGCCCCATCATTCTCGTCGCCGGCGGCACCGGCTTCGCTCCGATCAAAGGGGTGATGGAACACGCCCTCCACTCCGGCATTGATCGCCCGATCCACCTGTTCTGGGGTGTTCGCCAGGCGGCCGATCTCTACCTGCCCGAGCTGCCGGTGCAATGGGCGCAAAGCCACGCCAATGTCGAATACACCCCGGTGCTTTCAGACAGCCCTGAGGGGCAATGGGAGGGCGCACGGGGCTTCGTGCATGAGGCGGTTCTGGCCGCTTACCCTGATCTCTCGGCGCACGATGTCTATATGTGCGGACCGCCGGTCATGATCACCAGCGGTAGGGACTCGTTCATCGCGAACGGTTTGCCGGAAGATCGGCTGTACTACGACTCCTTCGAATACGCCGCCGAAAGCGAAGGGAAATAAACGGCACGACCTTCAGAGCGCGCACGGACGGGGCCTGGCTGCGCCGATCAAAACGTCGACAGGGTTAATCCCCCCAACTTTGAGGGGTGGCACGACCGGGATGGGAAGGCTGCCGCCCCGGGCCCCGGTCACCCCCGCCCTTACTTGGGCGCGAGACCCGCCCCCAAAACTGGAGGGAGCCGTGGGAAACGTTCACTGCTGCTTTCTTCGATAAGGCCACGCGGCTCCGACGCTATGGACAACTCGTCACGCACCGGTGACGGACCGACCGCGGCTTTCAGTCCCTCGCGATACATCCGCGCCGCATCGGCGGTCTCACCCAACTGATCCAGCAGATCTCCGAGTTCGCGGTAGGTCTCGGGTTTCTGACCGGCTCCCAGGCTCGCCTCCAGGTAACTGCGCGCCTTACCCCACAAGCGGGCCCGACGGCAGAGGCGCCCCAGGGTCAGCAGCAATGTTGCGTTCCGCTCATGACCGGCGATCCATTGCTCGGCCCGACGCAACTGTTCGGGCGCGTCTTCCAGGCGGACAACGCCATACCACCAGGCCAGATCGTCGCTCCACTCGCGCTTCATCTGTTCACGGATCAGTTTCTCCGCCCCCGTGTCGTCACCCAGGGCATGCAGGCGCTGGACGTAATCGATGACCAATCGCTCCTCCTGGCGAAGGGTGCGTGGCAGAGCGTCCCACGCCTTGCTCACTTCTTCCGGGTCGTCGCCCGCGCGTTCAAGCGTGTGCGAATAGATATCCAGGCTCAGGTCACGGACCTCTTCCGCCGTGACCACCTTGCGCTTCTTGAGCTCGGGCAGGAGCTGGGACAGCTGGGTCCAATCACCCAACTGCCGGTACAGCTTCATGAGCAGACGCAGGACATAGGCATGACGAGGCGCGATCGAGCGCAGGTGGTTCAGGGTGGCCAGGGCCTGTTCGAGCTGCTTGTGCGACAGCTGTAACTCCGCCTGGGTCAGGCCAACGGCCAACTCGGCCTCGGGAGCGCTGTGGTGCGCCTGACGCAGGTATCGGTCGCGCGCATCATGATCACCGCGTTTCTGAGCGGCCCGTGCGGCCCCGAGGTAGTTGATCAAGGGGACCTCACACATGCCCGAGCACTTGGACAGACGCTTCTCCGCCACTTCCCAGCGCCCCTCGGCCAGGGCGATCAGGCCCTGACTGAGCAGCTTGTGCGCATGACGAATCCTGCGGCGCTGGGCCCACGCCTTGACCAGGGCGGGGAACCCCAGGGTATGGGCAAGCATACGCACGACGAAGTAGAGCACCGCAAAGACGATCACCAGAGCGATAACCGCCAGGCCCAGGGAGGTTTCCATGGTCCAGTACTGGAAACCGATGAGCACGAAACCGGGATCGTTCTGTAAGCCCAGCGCCAACAGAACACCGAGGAACAGGGCGATCAACAGGCCGATGAGCAGCCTCACTGGACGCCCCCCGCCGCCACCGCGTCACCCATGCGGGCCATAGCCTCACGCAGGGCACGCAACGATCCGGAGATATCAGGCATGGCGAGCGCCACGTTCGCGCCGCTGATGCGTTCCAGTTCCTCCATCATGTGCGTCACGGCGGGATCCGATGCCACGAAATGCTCCGCCAGCCACTGGCCCGCCATGATCAAATCAGCACGCGCCGCATCCGCCTTGCCGTCAAGCAACTGGGAGCGCGCTGAATACAGGCGCAGACGCAGGTTCTCGCGCAGGAAAAAAGCCTCCTTCGGTGAAAGCAGGGCCTGCACGGGGCGGTTGTGGCGACGCACGGTCACCAGGCCTTTCAGGTTATTCAATGCCACATCCACGG
>JBMYTY010000151.1:0-5059 GCA_049604855.1 Gammaproteobacteria bacterium
CCATCGGGACATGGGCGCTATCATTGATGGCCATGAGCACCCAACCCACCGCGGCCCTGTTCGTCACCTGTCTGGTGGATCTTTTCCGCCCCAGCGCGGGATTCGCCTCCGCCAAGCTGTTGGAGGACGCGGGGTTCGACGTGGTGGTTCCCTCGGCCCAGACCTGCTGCGGCCAACCGCCCTATAACAACGGCGATGCCGATTCCGCCCGCGCCATTGCCCGCGACGTGATCGAGCTGCTGGAGCCTTACGAACACGTGGTCATTCCCTCGGGCTCCTGTGGCGGCATGATCAAGGTGCACTACCCGGAACTGTTCGAGGGCGATGCCGTGTGGGAGCCGCGTGCCCTTCGCCTGGCGGAGCGCTGCCAGGAACTGACCCAGTTTCTCGCCGACACCTGTGGGCTTACGGACCTGCCGTTCGCCGTGCCGGGCAAGGTCGCCTACCACGACTCCTGCTCGGCGCGCCGTGAACTCGATGCCGTCGACGCGCCGCGCAGGCTCATGGGCGACAAAGTCGAGCTCAAGCCCATCGCCGACGCGGAGGTCTGTTGCGGTTTTGGCGGCACCTTCTGCGTCAAGTACCCGGAGGTGTCGGCACGGATGGTGGACGACAAGGCCCATCACATCGCCGCGTCCGGCGCGGATATCCTCGTTTCCGGGGACATGGGCTGCCTGCTCAACATCGGCGGCCGCCTGTCGCGCAATGATTGCGCGATCCGGGTCTTTCATGTGGCGGAGCTGCTGGCGGATATGACCGACGGCCCGGGTATGGGGGAGAGCGTGGACCGGGTTCCGATGCAGCGAACGCAGAGGACCGACTGATGCGCCGCGATCCCAACGCTTTCAAGCCGAATTCGGCCGAGGCCCTGCACGACACCGTTCTGCAGGATGCCCTGGGTCGCGCCCGGGACGGGTTTATCGGCAAGCGCCTGAAGGCGGTCGAGGCCCTGCCCGAGTTCGATGCCCTGCGTTTCAAGGCCGCGTCGACCCGGGCCGACGCCATCAACCGGCTGCCCGAGCTGCTGGAGACCTACGAGGCCCAGGTGCAGGCCCGGGGCGGGCATGTGCACTGGGCGGCGGATGCCAACGAGGCCGTGGCCATGGTGCTCAAGCTGTGCCGACAGGCCGGTGGCGGGCGTATCGCCAAGGGCAAGTCCATGGTCGGGGAGGAGGTGGATCTCAACCCGGCGCTCGAGGCGGCCCTGTTCGAGGTGCTGGAGACGGACCTGGGCGAATACATCATCCAGCTCGCCAAAGAGCCGCCCAGCCACATCATCGCCCCCGCCGTGCACAAGACGCGCGAACAGGTCGCCGACCTGTTCGAGCAGTTCCACGCGGACATGCCCACGCGCATCGAGGACATCCCCGGGCTGGTCGCCGAGGCCCGTCGCAAGTTGCGCCAGGGCTTCCTGAACGCCGATATCGGCATCACCGGTGCCAACCTGCTGGTCGCGGAGACGGGTTCGTCCGCCTTGGTCACCAACGAGGGCAACGGTGACCTGTCCGCGACCCTGCCCCGGGTGCATATCGTGGTCACCGGCATCGAGAAGGTCGTGCCCGACATGGCCGCCGCCACGGACGTGTTGCGCGTGCTGGCGCGCAGCGCCACGGGGCAGAGCATCACCTCCTATACGAGCTTCTTCACCGGTCCACGCCGCGCCGATGATCTGGACGGACCGGAGGAGTACCACGTGGTGCTGGTGGACAACGGCCGTTCGCGCATCGCGGCCGGCCCGTACCGGGACATGTTGCGCTGCATCCGCTGTGGCGCCTGCATCAACCACTGCCCCGTCTACGGCGCGGTGGGCGGGCATGCGTACGGCACGGTCTACCCGGGCCCCATGGGTTCGGTGCTGACCCCGCTCTTGCAGGGCCTGGAGAAGGCCAGGGATCTGCCCCACGCCTGCACGATGTGTGGCCGCTGCGCGGAGGTCTGCCCGGTGCAGATCCCGCTGCCCGGGCTGTTGCGCAAGCTCCGCTTCGATCAGCACCGCGACGGCCTGGAACGCTACCGCTGGGCCATGTGGGCCTGGTCCTGGCTGGCACGGCGGCCCAGCGCCTGGCGATGGGCCCTGCGCATGAAGAGCGCTCTGCTGCGCCTTATCGCCGGGCGTGGTGGCAGTTTGCGCGTGGTCCCCTTCGGTGGTGACTGGTTCACGGCACGGGACCAGTGGAAAGGGCGCACCCGATGAGCCAGCGCGACGCCATACTCGACCGCCTGCGCAAGGCCCCGGTACATCCGGTCGCGGTGCCGGACGCGCCCCGCCCGGCACTGGGCGCGGATCCACGCGCGCAGTTCACGCGGCGTGCTGAAGCCCTGCATACAGTGGTGGAGGGCATCACCGATCGCGCCGCCCTGCCCGGGGCGGTGGCGAGAATTCTGACCAACAACACCGGCCCCCTGGTCGTGGCGCCCGCACTGCGCGACCTGGACTGGTCCGATGTGGACCCCTGCCTGTCCGCGCCCATCCACTACGGCAGCACGGACGGATCGCACCGGGTGGCGGTGAGCGAGGCCGACGCCGCCATCGCCGAGACGGGCACCCTGGTGTTGCGCTCGGGCCCCGGCAACCCGACCCGGCTGAATTTCCTGCCCGACCTGCACATCGTGTTGCTGTCGGCTGAAGCCATCCTCGGTCATCTCGAAGACTTCTGGTCCTCCATCGCCGGTCAGGACCCCGGTCGCGTGGTGAATTTCATCACGGGCCCCTCACGTACCGCCGATATAGAGCAGACCATCCAGCTCGGCGCCCATGGTCCGCGCGCCCTGCACGTGCTCATCACCGAATCCCCCTGAAGGTCCGTCCATGAGACTGTCCCCCCCGCGCCTGCTGGCCATAGCCGTCGGCGGCATCGTTCTCGCGCTGGCCCTGGTGGTCGGTACGGTCACCCTCTGGCTGCCGCCGGTCGTGGAAGGAAAACTCACCGAGCTCGGTTATGAGCGCGCACGGGTGGGCGGTGCCTCCCTGGCGCTCGTGGGTGGGCGTCTGGAACTGCGCAACATCAGCGCCGAGGCCGATGGCCGAACCGCCCTGCGCATCCATGATCTCGCCCTGGACTGGGATTGGCCCGACATCGGCTCGGGCGGTCTGCGTCAGGTGGCGCTATCCGGGGGGCTGTTGCGCCTGGAACGGGGCGGAGAGGGTCAATGGTGGCCGGCCGGGATTCCCGCTCCGGCGGTGGCCACGGATAGCGGATCATCGGGGCCGCCGCCGCTGGCCATCGATCTTATGGATGTGCGCCAGCTTCGGATTGAGGCTGGAAACGAGGTGATCGCGGTGGATCGCGTACAGGTCACGGGCCTGGATGGGCGCGCCCCGGATCATCCCCTGCATCTGAAAGCCGTTCTCGCCATGGCCGATGGTGACGTGGAGGCGGGTGGGCGGATCTGGGCCTTTGCCCAAGCGCCGCGCTACGCGCTGGACCTGGGGCTGGACGGGCTCGACCTGGCCCGTCTTCTCACCCTATTGCCGTCTGAATCGGCGCCGCGCGACCCGGGGGTGACGGCCAATGCGCGTATCCAGGCCGATCTGAAGCTGTCAGGCGAGGGGGGGAGCGTGACGGCTGAAGGGCCCTTGAACCTGTCAGCTATCACGGTCGTGCCCGCGCCCGATATGAAGGTGACGGCGGGCGCGTTGCGCTGGACCGGCCGGGTGGAGGCCGATGCCGCCGGGCCGGACGTGACACTGGACGGCGCCCTGGCCGTTGAGTCCACCGACCTGTCCGGGGCGGCCCTTCCGCTGGTCGTGAACGGGCTCAGCCTGGATTGGAAGGGTCAGCTCGCCCTGGGGCAGGGCGGTGCGCTCACCACACAATCGATTCTGGATGTCTCACCCCTTTCCCTGGATCTGCCCGAGGGCCAGGGCCGTTTGGAGCTGGGCTCCGTGCGCTGGGATGGCGCCGTACGTTCCCCGGGCGGCGGCGATGCGGCCCTCGATTCCGACGGTGCTCTGACGGTTGGAACGCTGGCCCTGGAGCGCGACGGGCTCGCCCTCTCCGTTTCCGAGCTGGCCTGGCGGGGGCGGCTGGATCGGGCGGCGGATGGGGCCGTTTCGCTCGATGGTCAGTTGCGCGCCGCGGCGTCGAGTACCGAGGCCGATGCCTTGGCGGCGCGGGTGGAGGGCCTGGACTGGCGCGGCCGGGTGAAGCGCGCGGCGGCCGGTATCGTCACCCTGGACGGCACGCTGGCGGGGGCGCGTATCGAAACAACACTCTCCGGGCCGGAGCGCGTCGATGCGGTGCTGCTCGATACGCGCTGGACGGGTGATCTGAGCGCCAACCCCGTGTACGTGCCCCTGGATCTGAACACCCGGTTCACGCTCGATATCGCCAATTCAGACATCGATCTCAGTGGCCGCGCCATTCGGACCCGCTCCGAGGGGCTGAGCTTCCGGGGCGAGGCCGGTACGAGCGGCGCTCGGGGTGCGCTGCTTGTGCAACGGCTGGTGACGGAGTTGGGGCTGGACCGGGTCGAGGCCGGACCGCTGCGCGCCGATGGCCTGAACGCCTTGCCCGACGGCAGCGTGGACCTGGAACGCTTGGGTATGGATGCGCTGCGCCTGGTGCGCGGCGGTGATGAGGCCAGCCTGGCATCGGTGGAGTCCATTGCCGTGGGTGGCCTGAAACACCGTGCCGAGGGGACCGAGCTGGAATCGGTCGATGTGCTCGGCCTGTTGCTCAAGCTTCGCCGGGGGGCGGATGGCGAGTGGGTCATGCCCGTGCCCCGGATGCCGGAGCACTCGACCGCCGCACAGTACGGTGGTGATGAGGTCAAGGTCGGCGACGGCGCGTCAGCCAACGGTGACGGTTCATCAGCCAACGGTGGTGGCGGCGGGCCGCGCATCCGTATCGGCCGTGTTTCGGTCGGGGCCGCGCCGAACCAGGACACGGCCCTGCAACTGGATGACCAGGGGGTCGAACCGCCCGCTGAACTGGCGGTCAGCGATGATATGGGCCGTGTTAAAACGATAACTGGCTTTAACGATTCCATGCACGAATCCTCGCTATTTTCTGCTGCTGAGGAGCGCTGGATCGAGTCAAGTTTTGATCAGCGCAAT